>JBAVMD010000720.1:0-1902 GCA_049689695.1 Chitinophagaceae bacterium
GGCAGTGAACATTATACATTTGATGAAAAACATCAAATATTTGCCCGTCACACATTACTTCCAGATAATGTACGCAAGGCAACCCGCTATCTTGGAAACTACCAGCAATCACTTTTTTTTATGAAAAGTGATTCAGTGATCCGTTACAATCAGCAAACAAAACAGACTGCCGCTATCCAAACAGGAAATATTTCAGGCATCGTTCCGCTAAACCATGATGAACTGTTTTTTTCAACCAACCGTTTCAAAACTTTTTATGCAAATCTTGCAAGGAACGAAATAAAATTGCTGGGATCTGATGCGCAAAGCAAAGATAGCAGCGGTAACAACCTTATTTTATACAGCGGCTTAAAGCTAAAAGAACAGCAACACCTGGTTTGCAGTAATAAAGGATTATTTCTGTACAACACACGCACACATTCCATTACGCAACCGGTTTTTTATTACAGCGGCCGTCCGTTAGAAAACCAAGGATCTACAAAATCCCTTTATAAAGACGATGACGGAAACATTTACCTGAATCATGCGGATGGAATATTTTTTCTGAGTCCAACCGCTGACTTTATTCAATATTTCAGGAACTATAGTTTCCGGGGTGAACAGTTGCCTGATAATGATGTAAGAAATTTTGCTGAAGACCAATCCGGCAACATCTGGATGGCCACCACCTATGGCATAGCAAGGTTGAACATGCAAACCGGTGAGTTGAAAAGTTTCGACCCGCTGAACAACAAGGGCATCATTGATTTTCCATCTTACCGCCAGTTATTGAATGATGGCGCTTATTTATGGATTGGCACTGCGGGCAATGGCGTATGGATATATGATAAGCAAAGCGGGCTTTGCAAACGCCCTGTTTTCCCGGCTACTGAAAAAGGTCAAAAAACGGCAGCAGCTTTTAACGGTTCATACATCTGGAAAATACTTAAACTCAATAATGGAAAGCTATTGATTGTCGGCGGCTCTCTTTTGTTTATCGTTGATCCTGCAACATTGATCGCAGAACAATTTCCTGTTGACATGGCATCTTCCATTTCACGTTCAGCTATACAGGATTCGTCAGGGAGAATATGGCACGGCACAACTGCAGGCTTGAATTGTTTTGATGCAGGCTTTAATCTTCTTTTACGCGTAAAAGATTCTTTTCCTGATAAAAGAGTGGCGTCTTTCTGTGAATGGAAAAAGAATAAAATGCTGGTCGGCTCCAAAGGACTTTTTGAAATTGAACTGCGTGATAACAAAACATTTTCATTCAAACGCATGAATGCCATTTCAGCTGACCGGCTTGTATATTGCATGAAACAGGATGAGCGGGGCTTTGTTTGGCTGGGCACCGACGATGGCATTTTTCGATACGATCCGGAGAAAGACGAATCGATATTGTTTGACCGTTCAGATCATGTGCAATCCCAGGCGTTCAACAGCGATGCGGCTTTTATCAGCAGCAGCGGGCTGATGTTCCTGGGCGGAAGGAATGGCGTGAACTATTTTGATCCTGGCGCTTTTTCACCGGCTGTAGAAAAACTACACCCTGTTGTTCTTTCGTTTGCTGTAAACGTTGACGACTCCTCGTATGCCAGCTCCAATTACAAAATTGCATACAGTAGCCGAAACATCGATTTCATCATCAGCGCACCAGAATTCAAAAAACCCTTTCGTGTTCAATATCGTTACCGTTTACAAAATGGAAATGAAAAATGGACCTATACAGGATTTAATAATCATGTACGCATCAGCAAACTGCAACCAGAAGATTATTCATTGCAGGTATCTGCCAGTTATGATGGGAATACCTGGTTCAACAGCGCCGAATCAATATCATTTACGGTTTTAAGTCCATGGTGGCAAACCTGGTGGTTTAGAAGCCTTTGTCTTGGTGCTTTAATATCGATGATATGGGGC
>JBAVMD010000721.1:0-1663 GCA_049689695.1 Chitinophagaceae bacterium
AAAAATCCTAAAAGATCCTGATGATCCGCGTTCCCTTCTTCTACCTCCAAAACCCCAACATCCACTCGTAAATATTCACACCGGATTCTTTGTAGGCAGGATCAGTGGCTTTTGTCCATGCATCATGGTATTGCACACCCGTAGAGTCAGGGAAAATGGTAACTCTTGAGCGCCTCGCCGGATCGTACACATTAATTTGCGTGATAAATGCCTGTGTATCCTGGTAACCAAAAACCTGGTCAGGTTTATTATGAAACCCCCAGGCAGGCAAACCCGCCTGGCCAAGGATAGTAGCCTTATCCATCAATGCAAAGCTGGATACGCCTGAGATGGGCACAATGGCGGCAAGGCTCCTTGCATTCTCTGAACTGTAATCGCAGACCGTTCTTCCGCCGAGGCTAAAGCCTACCATGTAAATGCGTGTGGTATCGATGCGGTAATTGGCTTTTGCATGTGCGAGCATGGCATCAATGGAGCCATTGTCAGGAAAATTCCTGAACTGCGGAGCAATGAATAGAAAAGAATACTGCCGCCCGTTCACCGTAAAAGCAGGCGGTATCTTTTTCTCATTTAATAATTTGGGGATGCCTTCTTTGAGCACATTCGGCAGATCGCCGCCACCGGTGCCGTATTGACCACCCCCATGTATGAAAAGAATAAGCGGATAGCGTTTAGAGGTTTCATTGTACCGGGCAGGATGCGCCAGGTAAAAACCACCGATCTTATCATGTACACGCATGGTAACGGGCACCAGCACGGGCGGCTGTGTTTCTTCAGGGCCAGGATCATAAGGGGCTTCTTCTGATCCTTTTTTACAGCCTGTAGCCAGTGCTGATAATAACAGCAGGGCATACACGCATTTGCATACGGGATTCATAACTCGTTTTTAAGGATGGAATGGCAAGGCAGCGTTCAAAGGATGAAGGCATAACATCAATATAAAAATCATGCCCCGGCGGGGTGGTGATAAAGGGGTTATTCCCAAGTTACTAACCGCCTGATACGCAATGTCCCTGATACGCCCCCGCTTTCTTATATTCGTGCTTAGATAAATCCGGAAACGATGGCAACTGATATTAAATGCCCGAGCTGTGGTAACCTGTTTGCGCTGGGAGAGGCGGAGGCTGAGGAGTATAAGAAAGAATTACAGAAGAAGATGACAGCCTATGTAAAGCAGAAAGACGACGAATACAAGAGGAAAGCAGATGATTTTGACCGCCAGAAAACTGCCATAGAAGCAGCCGCCCATAAAAAAGCAAGTGAAGAGCTGAGTATGAAGCTGAAATCCCTGGAAGAAGAAGCCCGCATCAAGAACCAGCAATTGCAGGACCTGCAAAAAAAAGAGCTCCAATTCCTTCGTGAAAAGAATGACCTGGAACAAAGGTCCCGTAATCTCGATATCGAAATAGAAAAACGATTGCTGGAAGACCGCAAAAAAATTGAGCAGGAAACCATTCAGCGCGAAACGCAGCTGTTCGACCTGCGCATGAAAGAAAAAGAGCTTCAGCTGGAAAGCATGAAGCGCACCATCGAAGAACTTAAGCGCAAAAGCGAACAGGGTCTTACCCAACAGCAGGGAGAAGCACAGGAAGTGCTGCTGGAAGAAATTCTTGCCGAGCAATTCCCGTTTGATTCCATTGAAGAAGTTGGCAAAGGCGTGGAA
>JBAVMD010000722.1:0-4283 GCA_049689695.1 Chitinophagaceae bacterium
GGTGACGAGCCCGGTTAGCAGTCCTACATTTTCAATCATTAATGAATACATGTATCCCGGGGGGATCATTTATCATATAGACCTTTACAGGCTTGAGCAGGAAGAAGACGCTTTCCGGGCTGGTGTAGAAGATTGCCTGTATTCCGGCTTTACCTGCCTGGTTGAATGGCCGGAACGGGCCGAAGGGCTTTTTCCGCCGGGGGCCATTCATGCGAAGATAGAAATGGTGGATCCTTTAAGCCGGATACTAACCATCAATAACTGGTAGTTTTACAAACACTTATTAAATCGGGGTAAAGTTGTAAATTGTCGCTCTTTTCCGGGCAGACAAGGACCCAGGGAACCAACTGTATGGCGCAACCAAAATCAAGACCTGTCATCAGCACTTCTTTCAGCTACGAAACTTTAGAAGAGACCCTCGACATAAAACCGCAAGGAGCCCAATTGCATATTGGTATTCCTAAGGAAATCGCGTTCCAGGAGAACAGGATCGCGCTAACGCCTGAAGCGGTTGGTGTTATTGTGAGCAATGGCCATGAAGTAGTGATAGAGCACAATGCGGGAGAAGCCGCGCATTTCCGCGACCGCGATTATAGCGAGGCAGGGGCCAAGATCGTTTACGACAGGGCGGAAGTGTTTAAAGCACCTATTCTTGTAAAGAGCGCTCCGGTTGTAGAAGAAGATTTGTCTTTTCTGCAGCTGAACCAGATAATAATATCGCCCATTCATCTTTCTGTATTGAAAGCAGAGCTGTTGCAGAAAATGATGGAAAAGCGCATCACTGCCATTTCATTCGAAAATCTTAAGGACGATAGCGGCACTTACCCTATAGTGCGCAGCATGAGTGAGATTGCAGGCAGTGCTGTAATGCTGATAGCCAGCCAGTATCTCAGCTCGTCTAATCATGGTAAAGGTGTGTTGCTGGGCGGTATATCCGGTATTCCGCCCACCAAGGTGGTGATCATCGGTGCGGGCATTGTGGGCGAGTACGCGGCACGCGCAGCGCTGGCTTTAGGGGCTTCAGTTAAGGTGTTTGATAACAGTGTGTACAGGTTAAAAAGATTGCAGACCAATGTAGGTCATCGCTTATGGACCTCTGTTATTGAGCCACGCATTCTTGCGAAACAGCTAAAGACGTGCGAGGTGGCGGTAGGAGCTTTCTCTTCACAGGCTGGCCGAACGCCGGTAGTTGTTACTGATGAAATGGTGAGCAACATGCGGTCTGGCAGTGTAGTTATTGATGTGAGCATCGACAGGGGTGGCTGTTTCGAAACTTCTGAGATCACCACGCATGAGAATCCTATTTTTTTGAAATACGGTGTGATACATTATTGCGTTCCCAATATTCCATCGGGCTTTGCGAGAACGGCCTCCCAGGCCATCAGCAACGTGTTAATGCCTTTATTACTGGAAGCAGCCGAAGAAGGCGGGTTTGAAAATCTTGTATGGCATAAAGTGCATTTGCGTAGTGGCATTTATATGTTCAAAGGGGCATTGACCAATTTCCATTTAAGCCAGCGCTTTGATCTGAAGTATACGGATTTGAATTTGTTGATTGCAAGCCAACGGTAGAAACGGATAATTTTTTTATTTTTTCGGGGGCTTAAAATATTCAGGGAAAAGAATTATTTTTGTTTTGGACTGGGGCGTCTCCCAATCGGCATTTGAGGCATCAATTTTTGATGCCTTTGTGTTTTTATGGAAGTATGATCAAACCTTTCTTGTTTCCTTCTTTCGTATATATTCTTGGTTCAATCAAGTCAAATGCCGGGTTAGGTTTGCCGGGATTTATAATATGCCTTGCAATTGGATACGCAATTAAGTCAGCTATTTGCAATCCGATCTTATTGTCATACTTTTTATAAAATTTGATAGAAGGAGATAGTGATTGAATGTGTTGCGAAGTAATAGTTGAGGCGCCTTTGTCTCTGAGTTTGTGAAAATGAGTTAGTAGATTACTATCTTCCCGTCTTCCTCTTTTTTCAATAATTACCCTTAATTGTTTCGCTTGCTCATTTAATTCGGTTAGATAATGAATGGTTTGTTCTAATATAAACGCCAACGAGAGTTCATAAATATCTTCAGAAAGTGGCCCGTATTTTTCAATATATCGGCGTTTGTCTACTGCAGACGCAATGATCGTATATTCTTCCTGGCACATGCATTCGTTCAGGTGAAAATAAAATGCAGATTTTATGTCCGGATCAAATAATATCTTAAACTCTTTTTCGCATTTCCTTATATCAGAGCTATGTAGTATAACCTGATCGTGGGACCAGAATTTTTCTTTAAGCGCAATGAATTTATTTCCCAACATCAGGTATTGATCATGAGAACAAATTACGCCGCACAAAACAAAAACAGGAAAAGACTCATCTATACATGATAAGCCGTGATTTCCACTTTCATCAAGAAAGAGATAGTATATCAAGTTAGAATTATTTAGAACAATAATTAATTCTGTTCTACCCGTTGTTAGGTGATCTGTGTTGAAGAATTGCGGAGTGTATAGCTAATAATTCAATAGCTATTAGTAATGGAGTGGTAATGGATGCTATAAGTTCTTAAAAGGAATTACACTTTTCTATTTTACTACCTTCGTGTTTAAAAGAAACACACATTATTTGCAAGTATTTTTATCGCCCTCTTTAATGAATATGAGTTCGCGCTGACGTAAACGATCTGTGACACGTTTATACAGCGCAGAGTCATCTTCAAGGATTAAAAGTTGAATGGTATTCTGTCTGCTTATTTCCCGGACTACCCGATTCAATGTAGCATTGGTAGAATCTACTTTTACTGATAACTCAATCACTTTGTTTTGTGTGGATTGAAACGAAACAATAAAGGTTACAACCAAACCAATTAATGTTATCAAAGAAATAATTGCGGTAAGGAATTCCGCAGTATTCATTCCAAAAATCCGATTAGATCGCGTTTCCTGTGTAGCCATAGTTGTTGCGCCGCCTGGTTTATCTAATTCTTTTTTTGCGCTCATAAAGTTCCCTCATCCAACAATTCGGATTCCTTTTCCCGAGACGTCATTTAAAAGAAGTTTGGTAAAATAACCTTTTATAAAAGCATTATCAATAGGCAAGGGCCATCCTCCGGGACGGTATACTCTATCCCAGGGTGAGCCATGTTCATGCGTCCAGTTCGAGAGCGTGTAAGCGCTTAAATGCCGGGTGGCTTCCCATGTATATTCAATGGCATCTTTTGCCGATTCATTTAATCTTTCTAATTCTTTGGAGATTTTTTTGTTCTCTTTTACCTTGATAAGGTCTATTCCAAAAGATGCAAATTGATTGTACAGGGAGTAAACAACGGGCCCAAACTTCCACGCCTCAAATTCTTCCTGTATCAGAGGCTCATCGTATTTAGCAAGGTGATAACCATGTGCAAAGTAAACCATCTTCTGTAACTTCATCTGCGTTACAAACTGGTCCTGCAATTCTGCCCGTTTAACTATTGCATAAGCTATTGTTGAAGCTGGGTAAGGCATAAAAAATCATTTCCAACAAAATTGTGCCTTTTCTTCTGTGCTTACATCAATTTCGTAATCGATTAGAAAATAAATTTTTTATCCGGATAAAAAGATTCAGCGGCATGAATCATGAGCAAGAAATAACTAATTAATCTTTCAATGCTTCTTTCAAAAACTGGTTCAGCGATTGATCATATAAGTTAGTAGCAACAACTCTCCTGTGTTCATCAAGCAGCACATTAAAGGGGAGCGGATTGATCCTGTATCGTTTCGCGAGTGAGTTATTTCGTCCCTTCAGATCGGATATATTTATCCATGCTAAGCCATCTTTTTTTATGGCCGCCAGCCAATCTGTTCTGCTTTCATCTAATGAAATGCTCACGATGGTAAAACCTTTGTCTTTGAAAGCTTCATAATTTTTAATAAGTGAAGGATGCGCAGCCCTGCACGGACCGCACCAGCTTGCCCAGAAATCAAGCAGGATATATTTTTCTTTCAATGAACTTAAATGAAACAAACTTCCGTCTGCTGCAGGCATGGTAAAGTTTTCAACAGTTGTTCCTTTATGAAGCAGGAAAGAACGTTGCAGGTAAGTCAATACCACTTTGCCTCCCATGCTATTCCTTAACGTTTCGGGTAACCGATAATATAAATCACTTACTGTTTCCCGGCCAAGCGTGTTTTTATTAAAATCAATATAATAGGGAATTACTCCTGAAGAAGGGCGCAAGTGCATGATGCTATCGATAAATGACAACGAACGATTGAAGAAGTAAGCTCTTGTGATTGAATCACGCTC
>JBAVMD010000723.1:0-4525 GCA_049689695.1 Chitinophagaceae bacterium
AACTGAAGCCTAAAAAATACTAGGGCGAGATTGTTGTATCAGGTAAACTCAATAGATATTAGTAATATTATAGTCTAGATCCTGCAAGTGACAGCGTTCTAAAATTCAGTTTTTTAAAAAAATGAAAATAAACGAATACAAAATATAGCTGTAGGATTGGGATTGTAAGTGGATTAATTAGCAAACCATAAAAAGCAATAAAACCGCTGTTAACATGAGCTGCGACTATGGCACAATATTAAAATTAAGCCTATCCCATGAGCACGAACTGGATTGATGACGAGTTATCGAGAAAACAGAACTCAGAGAAGCAAATTGAGTCTTTTCATGAAGCCTATTTTACAAGATATTCCAGATTAAGACCTCACGTAATCAATATATTTCAATATATAGAAAAAGCTCAGCAAATCGGTATAAAAATTCAGTTCTTGCCAACAAAAGAAGAATTTAGATTTGAGTATCAGTTTAAATATATTCCCTCATTCCCTAAGCATAACGCTAGATTCGTCACATTTACTTTTCAAGAAAGGAGCGTGCATCCAAAAGTTGATATAGAATTCTCCGAGGATAGAGTTGAGTCTGAACAGCAATATAATTCAGACGGTTATTATTTAGACACGGAATTCAGAGTAGTGCCTGTTTCAAGAAAGATTGAGTATGATATGCAAGATAAACTTAACGACAATGTAATTGGCGATATATTAGGGTGGCTTTGTTATAAAAATCAGATATACACGGATACATCGATATCAAAACCTAAGGTTAATAATTCTAGCTGTTTAGTTATCTTAATGGTTTTGATAATCACTTCCGTTACAATCTTTTTAAATTTTTGAATTATAAATTTTATTAATGGGTATCAACAAAATTGCGATCTGGGATTATATAAAAACTGGGAATATTTGGCAAATTTTTTAATGCTCAAATATTCCCAAATAGGTGCCCCAGACGGGAATCGAACCCGTACAGCCGTTTCGGGCTACAGGATTTTAAGTCCTGCGTGTCTACCAGTTCCACCACCGGGGCGGTGATGATTAACTAATCAATTAAAACTAATCATTTGAAACGAACTGTCCTAAAACAGCAACATCCCTAAATGAAAAATTCCACCCATAAAGCCGGATGGAATTTTTTGAGCGGAAGACGAGGCTCGAACCCGCGACCTCAACCTTGGCAAGGTTGCGCTCTACCAACTGAGCTACTTCCGCATTAAAACAAGAACTATTTACAATCTCAATTATACTATTCCAATTTCTCTTATCGATCGCCTACGCTGAAGCTTCGGCGATCAAGGGTCGCAAAAATAGGGGATTCTTTGCTTTTGACAAATGCTTTCAGCAAAATTTTTCCCTTCAATTCTTACTTATACTGCGGAGTATACTGCGTGCTGCTTTGCACTTCCACACTTGGCTTTCCCTTATAACGATGCTGGTACAGCCCATAGCATCCGCCTAATACGAAAGCCAGTACGCAAAATACCTGCAGGTAAAATAAGAATACAGACGAGTTTACCCAGTTGCGCGAAAAGTCACGCGCCTGGTTCTTCTTAAGCTGCTCTACATATTCCTGTTCGTGTACGTTCCTGGTGTGTTCGTTCCTGGTATATTCTGCCATATCAACTGTTTGCGGTGCAAAAATAACGGTTGAATTTTAACATTTCACTTTTTAGGGCCAACTATTTCATCAAACCTTGTTTTCCCGCCCACAAAATGCTTCCAGACCACACTTCCATGATACCAGCCATCTAACCGGTTGGTCTTGCTTGCCGGAAATATACTCTTCCGCCTCCGGCCCGGGATCCATTTCAGAAAAGCAACATGGGCCTTAATAATGGCCTTGAAATATACCCATTGACCATCAAACAAAGATTTAATGGCCGATATGCCATCCAGCACATATCGCACCGGGATCTTCCACCATGCCTGCCGCTTGGGCAGGTTCTTGGCCAGCATTATTAAGTTGTTCCTGAAGTTAAGGTACACCTTGCGCTCATTCCCCTTGGGCAGCGAGCCGCCACCCACATGGTACACCACAGAAGGCGGACACGCATACACCTTATACCCTGCCAGCTGTACCCGCCAGCAGAAATCGATCTCTTCCTGGTGCGCAAAAAAGAACTCGTCAAGCCCCTTCAGCTCATGGTAAACATCAGCCCGCACAAACATGGCCGCACCACTGGCCCAGAACACGGGTTCAATGGTATCGTACTGACCCTTATCCTTTTCACACACATCAAACACCCTTCCCCTCGCAAAGGGGTAACCGAGATAATCCAGCCACCCTCCCGCCGCACCCGCATATTCAAACAGTTCTTTGTGCGCGTGCGTTAATATTTTAGGCTGGCAAACCGCAACGCTGCGGTCGTGTTCCATCAGGTTAATGATTGGCTCCACCCAGCCCGGCTGCACTTCTACGTCGGAATTGAGCAGCACATAGTAATCGGCGGTGATCTGCTTCAACACTTCATTATAACCGCGTGCAAATCCAAAATTATCCGCATTGCTAACGATGCTGATAGCAGGATAAGAACGCCTCACAAATTCTATGGAATCATCGGTAGATGCATTGTCGGCAATGTAGATCCTGGCATTGAGGTAAGTAGTATTTATTACGGAAGGCAGGAACCGTTCAAGAAATGCACGGTTGTTCCAATTCAATATGACAATAGCAACTTCAGGATTCACCGGGAAAGGGTTTCTGAACAATTTCCAAAAATAAGCGTTGCGTTGCAATCCAATTCATAAATTCGGCCGATGATAAAACCCTGGTTGAACTGGAGAACAGGACTGGCCATTATAGCCATTGCCATAGTAACCGGCACCATTTTCTATTCACAATACCTTGCAGGCAAGATAGCGGAAGAAGAAAGAGCCAAAGTTTTGCTTTGGGTAGAAGCGAGCAAAGCTATCCTGAACAATCCCGGTATGGACCTCACGCTGCCTAACCTCATCCGCAACGATCAGCGTTCTATTCCCATTATCGAAACAAATGAAAAAGACAGCATCATCACTTCCATAAACCTCGATTCTGCACAAGCAGTGAACGATCCTGATTACCTACCCAGGAAGCTCCGCAGTTTTAAATCCGAGAACGATCCGCTGGTGCTCGTGCTCAGTGAAAATCCTTATGCCGCCAATAAATACTATTACGGTCATACCTCATTGTTAGACCAGGTACGCTATTATCCACTGGTGCAATTGCTGATCGTAAGCCTATTCATCATCATTACCATCACTGCCCTAACTACCAGCTTCCGCTCTACGCAGAATCAATTATGGGCAGGTATGGCCAAAGAAACTGCCCATCAACTGGGAACTCCAATCACTTCGCTGCAGGGATGGGTTGAAATGAAGAAAGAGAATGACCCATCAGATGCCATTGTAACTGAAATGGAAAAAGATGTGAACCGGTTGAAGCTGGTGAGTGAACGTTTCAGCAAGATCGGCAGCGCGCCCAGCCTGGAAGAAAAGAACGTGATAGAGCAGGTGCAGACCATGGTAGATTATATTAAGAAACGCGCAAGCGGCAAAGTGCAGTTCTCCATGGATACGCATGGCCTTACCGATCTGCCGGTGCGCATCTCTCCTGCCCTGTTTGATTGGGTGATCGAAAATCTTTTAAAGAATGCATTGGATGCGATGGAAGGAAAAGGAAAGATCAGTATCGATATACAACAGCAGAACGGTCAAGTGCAGATTGATGTTACCGATACCGGCAAAGGAATTTCCCGGCAGCACATTGCCAAAGTTTTCAACCCGGGTTTTACTACCAAGAAGCGTGGCTGGGGATTAGGTCTGAGTCTTTCAAAGCGCATTATTCAGCAGTTTCATAAAGGGCAGTTGTTTGTGAAGCAATCGGAGTTGGGGAAGGGGACTACGTTTAGGGTTCTTCTGCAAAACTCAGTCGACTCACCCGTGAGCCGCTAAGACTCACCCCTGATTCGCTGGCGCGAATCTTTCCCCTCTCTGCTGCGCAGGAGAGGGGTTTAGGGAGTCCCCGCGCGAATGACACAGTATGAATATGCAGATGAGATATTAATTGAGATATTAATTATTAAGTTCTTTCATTTCGTTACGAACCCTCTTCCCCCCCTCTCCTGCGCAGCAGAGAGGGGAAAGATTCGCGCCAGCGAATCAGGGGTGAGTCCGAGCGACTCACGGGTGAGTGGTATTTTTCCTGTTTGCTCTTTTTCCTTACTTTTGCCGTCCTTCAAAGGCCCGGGTGGCGTCCCGATCCCGATAGTTATCGGGACGGGAGATAGACACTCGCTTTTGAGGATGCCCGGGTGGCGAAATTGGTAGACGCACCACTTTGAGGTGGTGGCGCCCGAAAGGGTGTGCTGGTTCGAATCCAGTCTCGGGCACTACAGGCCGCCGAAGTTTTAGCGGAGGTGGTTAGTTGAAACCTTGTAAGTTCTGCTTACAAGGTTTTTTGTTTTTACGTTTCAGTCTATCGAGCACCTGAGAAAAGGTCCAAGTAGCTTTTTCAGGGCTATGTCTTAAAGTCGATTGCATGACTAATTGAT
>JBAVMD010000724.1:0-14734 GCA_049689695.1 Chitinophagaceae bacterium
ATCCTAAAAGATCCTGATGATCCGCGTTCCCCCAAAACCCATAACATGAAACACTTCACATTCTTTATCGGTATAATCCTCCTCGCTGCCTGCAATCCCAAACTCTCCAACGGGCTGCGTAAAAACGATCTCAAAAAAGACGTGGAGCTTGTTACTTCCAAAGGCACTATTGTACTGCGTCTTTCAGATTCAACACCATTGCACCGCGACAATTTTCTCAAGCTGGTGAAACAAAAATATTACGACAGCATCCTGTTCCACCGCGTTATCAAAACATTCATGATACAGGCCGGAGACCCAAACAGCAAACAGGCGAAGCCAGGTGAAGCGCTGGGCAATGGCGGTCCCGGTTATACGGTGCCGGCTGAAATAAGGCAAACGATGTTTCATAAAAAAGGCATGCTGGCCGCGGCCCGCATGGGCGATGATGTGAATCCGCTTAAGGCAAGCAGCGGCAGCCAATTTTACATTGTGCAGGGAAAAGTATTTACCGATGCGGGCCTTGATTCAGTAGAGACCTTTCGTTTAAAAGGCAGAAAATTACCTGCTGAGCACCGGGCAGTTTACAAAACGCTTGGCGGCGCACCTCATCTCGATCAGAACTACACCATATTCGGAGAAGTGGTAAGGGGGCTGGGGGTAGTAGATTCCATTGCCGTAATGCCTACCAGCGGAAGGCCCACCGACAGGCCGCTTGGCGATATAAAGATCATCAGCGCCAGGCTGGTTAAAAGAAATTAATGGATGGAGCTGCGTTAAGTCGTACAGTTTCTTAATCTTTGCAAGGTTTTTAATTCAACCGAAGAAGTTTACTATAAAACAGCAACGATGAATTTTCCAGACAATCTCCGTTATACGAAAGAGCACGAGTGGGTACGCCTCGAAGGCGATATTGCTACGGTAGGCATTACTGAATTTGCCCAGCGCGAGTTGGGTGATATTGTTTATGTAGAAGTAGAGACGGTAGGCAAATCACTGCAGGCCGGCGATGTTTTCGGAACAGTGGAAGCAGTTAAAACCGTATCAGATCTTTACCTTCCGTTAGCCGGTACCATAACAGAACTGAATCCCGCGCTGGCCGCTCAGCCTGAGCTGGTGAATACAGATCCTTATGGAGAAGGCTGGATGATAAAAATGAAAGTAACGTATGCAGCAGATGCTGACCAGTTACTTACAGACAAAGCTTATGGTGAACTTGTTCACTAGCCAATAACAGACCTTTTGCTGATTATTCAATCCGGAACGGCAATATGCCCGTAAATATTTCAACAAACTTGCTGGAGTGGTCAACAGCCACTCTTTTATTTTGCCCGTCCGGATGTATATTTTGTTAACTTCCTTAGTTTCGTGCATTAATATTTGGAAACTAACACTACATACACGGAATCTGATCTTGTTTCGTTGTTAAGGCAACGGGATAACAGGGCATTCAGCTATCTGTATGAAAATTATTCTGCAGCGTTGTACGGCATTATTCTGCCGATTGTGAATGAAGCAGAATCAGCTAATGACGTATTGCAGGAGGTTTTTGTAAATATCTGGCGAAAGATAGAAAGCTATGATCCCCTTAAGGGACGCCTGTTTACCTGGATGCTGAATATTGCAAGGAATGCTGCCATCGATATGCTTCGTTCACGCAACTTTCAGAACACCAGAAAAAACCAGCCGATAACGGATACCGTAAGTTGGAATACCGGAATGCAATTGCAGAGTGTAGACAACATAGGCTTGAGAAAGGTGCTGGAAAAATTAAAAGATGAACATCGTACTTTAGTTGAACTGGCTTATTTCAAAGGCTATACGCACGAAGAAATAGCAACCATGGAAGGAATACCATTAGGCACGGTAAAAACAAGGATACGTGCCGCGTTGATACAATTGAGAAATTATTTGCAATAACTGTGAACATTAAAGAATACATAGCGAGTGGAATTGTAGAAAGCTACGTACTGGGACTGGCCGGCAAGGAAGAAATGGCCGAGTTCGAGCGTATGTGTGCTGCCAACCAGGAAGTGCTGATGGCAAGGGAAGCTTTTGAGAAACAGTTAGAGCAGCACGCCCTTAAAAGCGGCATTACACCCCCGGTACAACTTCAGAGCAAAATATTTTCGGAAATAGAAGTAGAAGCAGATAAGCTTAAATCCAATGGAGCTATTGTAAATGATCCGGAGCTGGTGCGCGATGCTCCTGTGGTAAACATGCGGTGGTGGAAATATGCGGCTGTAGCATCCATAGTGCTGCTGCTGGGAAGCGCAGTACTGAACTTTTATTATCTCGACCAGTTCAAAACTTATAAAAATCTTTACCTCACGGCTCAGACTGATTATGCCAATAAGGAGAAAGCCATCCAGACCCGGTTGGATACTTACGAAAGCTCCATGGCCGTACTGAAAGACACCAATATGGCCGTTATCAAAATGAAGGGGGTAGGCAAGTCTCCTGAGAGCCTGGCCACCGTTTATTGGGATAAAAGGTCTAAGGATGTACACCTGATGGTAAATAACCTGCCTGCGCCCGCTCCCGGCAAACAATACCAGCTTTGGGCATTGGTGAATGGCCAGCCCGTAGATGCCGGTATGCTCAATTGGGACCAGGCTACCGGTGTAGCCAGGATGAAGAACATCCCTGCGGCCCAGGGTTTTGCCATCACACTTGAAAAAGAAGGTGGCAGTCCTACTCCCGACATGAATGCCATGTATGTTTTAGGAACCATCTAAATTTCCCCGAAACAGAGTTTCGGGATACAGTACATTCGCGCAATGTTTTCCAGTCTGATACAACTATGCCGTAAACTGATAGTACCCCTGGGCTGGACCGTATTTACACAGGTACTGCTCTGCCTGCCGGGCACCCTGTTTGAAGGAAGCGGCATGCTGAACATCCCTCATCTCGACAAGTTCGCACACCTCATTTTATTTGGAGGGTTAAGCCTTTTCTGGAACCTGTTCTTTCATTTCAGAAAAAAGTCTTTTAGCATTCATCCATTCCTGCTGGTTTTTTTGATGGCCAGTGCATACGGCATTGCCATCGAATTTTTTCAATTATACTTCATCCCTAACCGAAGTTTTGATGTAGGCGATATTGTTGCCGATATCTGTGGAGCATTATGTGGCTATTTTGCAACAATTATAATCCTGCGTTCAAAATTTGTTACTAAAAATTAAATGCCAGCGATTGATCTGGAACACGAATTGGGAAACACGAATTACACGAATTAAAAAGAGAGAGACTAAAGCTAAGTTCTTTACTGCAAGAGAGAAAAAGCAAGACTTTATCAGCATGCACTGCATCTGCAAAATCCAAACATCCTTTCTTCAATCTGCGCTTTCCATAAAAAAATAAGCCCCTGTAGAAACAGGGGCTGTAACCAAAACTAACTGCTTATGAGAAAATTGACTGCTTTGAGAATATGTTCTATAAGAACTTGAAATGTATAACGCAAAACTAATGCCGATAGTGTAATTGTTGGTGTTAAGGAAGCTTTAAAAGCTCCCGCTGATTAGCCAAAATATTGTTAATCAGCCCCGAAGAAATTTTGGAGGATTTTTCCGTTAGTTGGAACGCGCCATTTTTTCCGCATTTTCCGCAAATTGTAATTTCTCAATAAGCTCCTGTATTCCACCATTCAATACCTCCTGCAGATTATAAAGCGTGAGGCCGATACGATGATCGGTTACGCGTCCCTGTGGAAAATTATATGTTCTGATCTTGGCGCTTCTGTCGCCCGTGCTTACAAGGCTTTTCCGATGACGGCTGATCTCGTCTTCCTGCTTGCGAACCTGTTCTTCGTATAATCTGGTACGCAGCATCTGCATGGCCTTTTCGCGGTTGGCCAGCTGCGTGCGTTCTGTCTGGCACATCACTACTGTGCCCGTAGGAAGGTGGGTGAGTATTACTTTCGTTTCTACCTTGTTTACGTTTTGTCCGCCGGCTCCTCCACTTCTTGCAGTATCCATTTTTACGTCCGCATCTTTCACTTCCACATCCACTTCCTCTGCTTCCGGCATTACTGCCACGGTAGCTGCGCTGGTATGCACGCGGCCGCTGGTTTCTGTATCAGGCACACGCTGTACACGGTGCACACCACTTTCAAATTTTAAGGTGCCATACACATCGTCTCCTATTACTTCTACCTGTACCTCCTTGTATCCGCCTACAGTTCCTTCATTTTCACTTACAATAGCTGTTTTCCAACCCCTGCGTTCGCAATAGCGCAGGTACATGCGCAAAAGGTCGCCTGCAAAAAGGCTTGCTTCATCTCCGCCGGTACCGGCGCGTATTTCAAGAATGGCATTCTTTTCATCCTGCGGATCTTTTGGTATCAGCAGTTGGCGCATAATCGATTCCAGCTCTTCTTTTCTTTCTTCCAACCCGGCTGTTTCTACCTTGGCAAGCTCACGAAGTTCCTCATCGTCACCGTGCAGGGCTTCGCGGTTGAAATCGAGATCATCCAGCACTGTTTTATATTGCTCATAAGCCTGCATGATCTTTTCCAGGTTCCGGTATTCTTTACTGAGCTGGCTGAACTTTCTATTATCGTTCACCACTTCCGGGTTGGTAAGCGACACTCCAAGGTCATCAAACCGGGCTTTTATTGCTTCTAATTTATCCAGCATTGTTTTTCAACTATTTTTATAGCTGCCTCTTCATTTTTCGAAGTTGGCAAAGTTAATTCAATTACTGCATGAGGTATAGAAAATTCAGGCCTGAACGATTGTTTACAGGATACGAAGTGCTTACGGGTTACACGCTGGTAACAACCGAAAATGGAACGATTGAAGAAGTGGTGCCCAACGGCCCGGACCATGAAGACGCAGAAGTTTTACCCGGGCTGCTCTCCCCGGGCTTTGTGAATTGCCATTGCCACCTGGAGCTATCGCACATGAAAGGGCGGATCCCGGAGGGAACAGGCCTTGTGGATTTTGTATTTAGAGTGATCACGGAAAGGCACGATGAAAAAGAAGTAATGTTGGATGCCATCAATAAAGCTGAGCAGGAAATGATATCAGGAGGCATTGTTGCTGTGGGCGACATCTGCAACAACCCGATCACATTGCTGCCGAAAATCAGGAAAAATCTTTACTACCATAATTTCATCGAAGCCAGTGGGTTCGTACCCGCTGTTGTTCCTGAGCGTTTTAAAAGAAGCGTAGATCTTTTTAATGTCTATTGCGAATTGTATAAAGATCCGCAGGCCTCCAATTCCATTGTACCGCATGCGCCTTATTCTGTTGCGAAAGAATTATTTAAAAGAATATCGAAGTTTCCCGGCAACCGGCTGCTTACCATGCATAACCAGGAAACAGAGGCGGAGAATGATCTGTATCGAGATAAAACCGGTGATTTTCTTCAGCTGTATGAGAAGATGAAAATTGGCGACAGTTTTTTTATACCGCCGGGCACTACCAGCCTGCAAGCATGCCTGAATTATTTTTTCCCGCAGCAAACGCTCATACTCGTACATAATGTTGCCACTTCAGAAGACGACATGCAATACATTAAAAACAATGCTACGCCTGTTTTGTATTTCTGTCTTTGCCCGAATGCAAATCTTTACATCACAGGGCAACTGCCTCCTGTTGATCTGCTGATTCAATACAACAGCAGGATCGTGCTGGGCACAGACAGCCTTGCTTCTAACCGGCAACTAAGCATATTGTCAGAAATAAAAACGCTGAAAAAAAATTTCCCTCACCTCACTTACGAACAGGTGTTGCCATGGGCCACTATCAACGGCGCATCAGCGCTTGGCATAGAACATACTTTCGGAAGTTTTGAGAAAGGAAAAAAACCAGGAACAGTACTTATAGATAATGCGTTTGAAAGTGTTAAACGGGTACTGTAAGAGACAAGGCACAAGGTACAAGGCACAAGAAGCAAGGTAAGAGATCAAGAAGCCACTTGTTGCTTCGACCTTATCTTGCTTCTTGTGCCTTGTACCTTGTCCCTTGCGTTTTACGCCAGTACTTCCTGCAACACCGGCAACGATTTCATTTGCCCGAAGTCTGCGATATGATAGGCATAAAATTCCTGGTAAGAATGCATCAGTCTCCTGCGCATGGCCTGGTTCATCTGCAGTTGCTCTAATTCTGCAGGCTGCATCACTTTTAGCAATTGCGAAGTAATATATGCTTCCTGTCCTTCCAGGAAATATGGATGTGATGGCCTGTCTGTACGAAACATTCCTTCCTGCAGATCGAGTATGTCTGCAGCCTCTGTATAATTATCATCCATCCTGAAGCCGGCAAACATCATAAAATGCAATGCAAAGAACAAAGGGTAGTTGGCTACAACATTTTCCGGCGCTGTATCCAGGTGAACGAATGCATCTTCGATAAAATAAAAAAGCTCAGCATTGTGCTCGGGTTGTTTCAGGCATTTCTGTAACAGCTCTATCATGAACAATGCAACTGCGTTTTTTCGTACATCAAAAAAAATATGCTGGTATAAATAACTCCATTTGAATTCGCGCACGCGGTTCAATTGACGAAGCTCATTGTGGTATACTATGAGCTCAAGTATTGAAGCGGGTTGAAAAAGATTGGCCTTACCGCTTCCTTTTTTGCTGGATTTGCGCACCCCATTGATGAGATAGCTTTGTGTACCGAAAGCCTCCGTATAGATCGTGACCACCAGGCTGGTTTCTCCATAACGAACCGTTCTAAGCACAATGCCTTTTGTTTTGTGAAGACGCATTGGATGCAAGTTAAGTTTTAGAGGCGAGTAGCAAGTAGGAAGTGGTAAATGGGGCGGACGCATTCTTCCTACTCGCCACTCCCCATTTACTACTCGCTATTCCTTTTGGGGCGTTTCAGTTTTTCATTGTTTCTTTGCCCGCAATAAATCATCCAGGAATGTGGGAATCACTTGCCCGTTGGGTATTACGTTGGAAATTTTTGCTGCTGTCGCTTTTGATCCTCCTTACAGCCTTTTTTGCTTATCATGCTTCGCAGGTTAAGCTGAGCTACGAATTTTCGAGAGCTATTCCGCTGGATAATCCCAAATACATCGCTTATCAGTCTTTCAAGCGCACTTTTGGCGAAGACGGCAACCTGATGGTGCTGGGCATCCAGACCGATAAGCTTTTTGAACAGGGATTTTTTAATGATTATGCAAAGCTTGCATCCGATATTAAAAGCATCCGCGGTGTAGAGGATGTGCTGGGTATACCTTCTGCTACCACGCTGCAAAAAGATACGCTTACAGAAAAACTGGTGGCGGCGCCAGTATTCGGCGGGCCTGCTCTATCGCAGGCCGCCATTGACAGTGGCAGGCAGGTATTTCTCAATCTTCCGTTTTACCGCAATCTCCTGTACAACCCTGATTCCAATGCGTACCTTCTTGCCATACGCATCAATAAAGACATTCTCAATTCAGCAGGAAGGTCTGGTATTGTAAATGCCATCACGGAAAAAGGCGATGCATTTGGCAAAGCGCATGCGCTGCAGGTACATTACAGCGGCCTGCCGCTGATACGCACCCGTTTGGCAGACCGTGTTTCATCGGAAATGAAATGGTTCCTTGTAGGGTCTATTTTATTATCCGCCCTGATATTGCTGTTGTTTTTCAGAAGCATCGGAACCGTTCTTTTGTCGCTTGCAGTGGTAATCACGGGAGTAATCTGGAGCGTAGGCACCATTCATTTATTGGGCTACAACATTACCCTTCTTACCGCACTGATCCCGCCGTTGGTAGTAGTGATCGGTATTCCCAACTGCATTTATTTTCTAAATAAATACCATACTGCTTACAGTGAAACCAACAACCGGCACGAAGCTTTGGTTGCCATGATCAGCCGCATGGGTGTGGTCACGCTTTTTTGCAACCTCACAGCGGCAATAGGTTTCGCGGTTTTTGCGCTTACAAAAAGCGCCATACTCAAGGAGTTTGGTATTGTTGCAGGCGTCAATATTTTTCTCCTGTTCATCATCTCACTTATCCTGATCCCCACTGTGTTAAGTATGCAGCGTCCCCCAAAGGAAAGACACATGCGTTACCTGGAAAGTAAATGGCTGCTGGCGCTGCTGTATAAACTGGAAACCTGGTCGCTCAATCATCAGCGTTTCATTTACGGCATCACAGGCAGTGTGCTGATTGCCGCGGCTATTGGGTTATTCAGGCTTCGGTCAGAAGGTTTCATTGTAGATGATCTTCCGAAATCGGATCCCATTTCTGCTGATCTCAAATTTTTCGAAACGCATTTCAAAGGCGTGATGCCGCTGGAAGTTGTCATCGACACAAAAAAGAAAAACGGGCTGCGCTCCAATCCACTGCAAACATTTGAGAAGATCGATTCCTTCAGTCAATATCTTTCCGCACAAAATGTTATTGGCAAGCCGCTATCCATTGTTGAAGGATTGAAGTTTGCGCGACAGGCTTATTATGAGGGAGACAGCACCAATTATTCACTACCCAACAGTTTCGACATCAGCTTTCTGCTGCCTTACCTGGGCGGCAAAAAAGATTCCTCTTCTTCAGGCAACAATTTTACAAGGCTGCTCAATTCGTTTATGGACAGCAGCCGGCAGCAGGCACGCATCAGCATGAACATGGCCGATGTAGGAAGCAAAAGGCTGCCGGAAGTTTTACAGCTTGCTCAAATGAAAGCCAACCAGCTTTTCGATTCCAGTAAATACAGGGTAGAGTTTACGGGCAGCAGTGTTACTTTCCTGGAGGGCACCAGCTTTATTATTCAAGGCCTTACAGAGAGCATTGCGTGGGCGTTTTTATTCATTGCATTGAGTATGATCTATCTTTTCCGGTCATGGCGCATCCTGTTCTGTTCACTCATTCCTAACCTTATTCCGCTGATCATTACCGCGGGGGTCATGGGCTGGGCAGGCGTGGCGCTCAAGCCTTCTACGGTGCTCATCTTCAGCATTGCACTGGGCATTGCTATTGACATTACTATTCGCTTCCTGGTGAGCTACAAGCAGGAGCTGGCGCAGCCTGGCGTAGCGCCCAAGGCAGTGGTGATACAAACCATTCATAAAACCGGCATCAGCATTCTCTATACCTCGCTGGTACTGATAGCGGGCTTTGTTATTTTTTGCTTCAGCGGCTTTGGCGGTACGCAATCCCTGGGATGGCTTACTTCTCTCACCTTGATAATGGCCACACTGACCAATCTTATATTTCTCCCGGCGCTCCTGCTGACCATGATAAAAAAATAGGTTGATTTAAGCAGCGCACGCATACTTATATTTGTCCATTCATAATGTGATATGGCCGCTTATCGGTCATATCGCAATATTGTTTCAACTAAAACTAAAGCACATGAGAAAATTTCTGGCCATGCTGGGAGGGTTACTGCTATTTTGCGGTACCCT
Source organism: Chitinophagaceae bacterium (assembly GCA_049689695.1). Taxonomy (GTDB): domain Bacteria; phylum Bacteroidota; class Bacteroidia; order Chitinophagales; family Chitinophagaceae; genus DASPKM01. The sequence continues at coordinate 9,330 of JBAVMD010000724.1, forward strand.
TCTTGCACAAAACCGGACAATCACCGGCAAAGTCACTTCAGACAACGGCCTTCCCCTTCCTAATGTTTCAGTGATCATTAAAGGAACCAACACCGGTACCACTACCAACGCAGATGGAGCGTTCAGCATCAATGTACCTCCATCAGCAAGAGCACTCCTCTTCAGCTCTGTTGGAATGACCACCGAAGAAGTTGCCATCGGCAACAAAACCGCCATCAGCATTTCCATGAAAGCTGCAGATAAAGACCTGCAGGAAGTTGTGGTGATAGGCTATGGTACACAAAAAAAGAAAGAGGTTACCGGCGCGGTTTCCTCCGTTAAAGGACAAGCCATTGCCAACCTGCCTGTGCAAAGCTTTGATGCAACACTGGGCGGACGCGCAGCCGGCGTTCAGATCACAGTACCAAACGGCCTGCTAAACAACCCCCCTGTTTTCAGGATACGCGGAACCAACTCCATCAACCTGAGCTCTTACCCGCTGGTTGTAATTGACGGAGTACCCAGCTATACCGGTGATGTTAGCCAGACATTCGCCGTAGCAAACGTTTTATCAAGTATTAACCCTAACGATATTGAAAGCATCGACATCCTTAAAGATGCTTCTGCCACTGCCATTTACGGAAGCCGCGCCGCAAACGGCGTAGTGCTTATTACTACCAAGAAAGGAAAAAGCGGCGTTACAAAAGTGGTGTACGACGGATGGGCAGGATGGACTAAGCCTTATGGGCTCTGGGACCTGTTGAATGCAGAGCAGTACATGACCATCAAGAATGAAGGTCTTGCAAATGCCAACATCACTAACCAGAAATTCAATCCTACTCCCGGCCCTGATGGTAACCCCATCGATACCCGCTGGTACGATTATGTTTACCGCACCGGCACTTCTCAAAGCCATAATGTTAGCCTTTCCGGCGGTTCACAGGGAACTACTTTTTATTTCTCTGCAGGTTATACTGACCAGGAAGGAATTCTTGTAAAAAATGATTTCACAAGAAAAGGCGCCCGCGTAAGCGTAGACCATAAAGCAAATAAAGTTGTATCCATCGGCGGCAGCTTTTCTTATTCAAATGAAGTAAGCACTTCACCTAACAGCGGCTCTATTGCAGGATCGCTTTTTGCCACAGCAGGCCTTGGCCGTATTCCGTTGGTAACAGCGCCTAACGTTTCCCCTTACCTGAACAACGGCGCATACAATATTGCATCCAATGGTTTGATTGGAGTAATGAACAATGTTACCGGGCAGGTTGGCTTTTACAATCCAGTTCCTGTTATCGATCTTAACCGTGCAAAAAATGAGAACAACCGTTTGCTCGGCAACATTTATCTGGCCATTAAACCACTTAAATGGATGACGCTGAAAACACAATACGGTATAGATAACCTGAACTCCGACAACGAGCTTTATTACAGCCCGGTTCACGGCGATGGTTTTCCACGCGGCCTGGCCACCAGCACACTTGCAAAATACAAGCGCTGGAACTGGACCAATACTATACAGCTCGATCACGTTTTTGCAGAAGATCATACTGTTAGCCTGCTTGTGGGTTCTGAGCAACAGCGTACCACTTCAGAAGGCTTTGGCCTTACCCGCCAGGACGTAACCGATCCGTTTTTCTCAGACGTGCAGGGAAGCTTTCTTACACCCAATACGTCAGGTTTGCTGCGCGGCGAGAACTACCTGCTTTCTACCTTCGCAAGGTTTACTTATGATTATAATAAAAAATATTTCATAACGCTTAACGGACGCCAGGATGAATACTCAGCTTTCCCTGATGGTTTCAAGAAAGGTGAGTTCTGGGGCGTTTCCGGCGCATGGGATATTGCACAGGAGAAATTCTTTTCTCCGCTTACCAATGTGCTGAACAGCTTCAGGATTAAATCAAGCTATGGAACAGTAGGCAACATCGGCGGCCTGGGTGATTTTGCAGCATTCAGCCTGTATTCAGGCGGATTGTATGGAGCCCTTGGCACATTCACCTTTACTCAGCCTCCAAGTGATTCATTGCAATGGGAGACCAGTAAAAAATTCGATATCGGGTTTACTTTCGGCCTGTTCAACGACAGGATCACGGGTGAACTAAATTATTACAAGAACGATATAGATGGTCTTATCTACCGCATACCACAGGCCCCATCAAGAGGTATACCCGGTAATGCATTGCTGCAGAACGTAGGCGCGATGTACAACAAAGGCATTGAGCTTTCATTGAATGCACAGGTGATCAATAAGAGAGATTTCACCTGGAATGCTTCTTTCAATATCACCACCCAAAAGAACAGGGTTACCAGGCTTGCGCCGGGTATCGATGAATTTACTACTGCTTCTGACCTGGAAACAGTTCACCTTACACGCGTAGGAAGCCCGCTGGGCAGCCTGTTTGTAGTGCTTACAGCAGGTGTTAACCCGGCAAACGGCAACAGGATATTCATCAACAAAGCTGGTCAGCAGGTACAATACCAGCACGTGGTTGCCGCAGGGCAAAGCCGCTGGAAATTCATGGATGGCAGCACAGCCCCTGCAGTTGGTTCACAGGATGCGGTGTTATATAAAAGCACCCTTCCGAAATATTATGGCGGCTTCGATAATAATTTCAAGTTCCGCAATTTTGATTTCGGCATTTTGCTCACCTTCCAGGGCGGCAATTATGTTTACAACGGTACACAGGCAGGCTTGCGCGACCAGCGTTTCTGGAACAGCCATACCGATGTATTGCGCCGCTGGACAAAAGCCGGCGATGTTACAGATATTCCAAGGATCATTTTCGCGGATAACGTTTCTAACGGATCAGCCTTCCCGATTGATGTGAACGTAGAGAAAGGCGATTTCGTTAAAGTAAGAAATATCTACATAGGCTATAATCTTCCCAAGAGCATTATCTCCAGGGCAAGCTTCACCAATGCACGCTTCTATGTAACCGCACAGAACGTGGCCATCATTTCCAATTACAGCGGACCCGACCCTGAAGTTTCTTCTAACGGAAATGGTAACACGAACACAGGCGTTGACCGCAACACCATTGCAAACGGAAGAACATTTACCGTGGGATTGAATCTTGCTTTCTAATTATTAAAGCGAAAAAAGAATTAAATATGAAACTGAAAACAAAATATATTCTGCCACTTATGCTGGTTATGCTGGGGACCACTTCCTGCAAAAGGGAGCTGCTGAAGCCCAGCCCAACGGCGAACATCCTGGAGGACCAGGTTTTTGATACGCCTGAAAGAATACTCGGACAGGTATATGGTTTGTACACCTCTGCTAAATCAGGCCAGTACCTGGGCGGGCGTTACATTGTTTACAATGAGATCAGGGGCGATGAATTCCTGAATGAGCTCACCAATGGCGTAACAGGTTTACAAACATGGAACCATACGCTCGGCACCAATACGGCCGAAGTAGTGAATCTCTGGAACGCTGTATATTTTACAATCAACAGCGTTAATCTTTTCCTGGATGGCATGACCGCAAAAGGAGACGCAATAGCGGGCGATGCGCTTTCTAAAAATTACCGTGGTGAAGCACGGTTCGTTCGCGCATTGTGCTATTTTAATTTGCTGCAGTTGTATGCACGCCCTTACTGGGATGGCAACGGCGCTAAAGACGGATTGCCGCTGCGCCTTACAGGTAACAAAGGCCCCGGCCCTAACGACCTGAAGAGAAGCACAGTGGCTGAAGTGTATGCACAGGTGCTTGCAGACCTCACTTATGCCGAGCAGAACCTGCCGCTTACAAGCACTACTAACATACGCGCACACAGGAATACCGCTATTGCTTTAAAGACAAGAGTATACCTGAACATGCAGAAGTATGCTGATGTGATCACAGAAGCAGACAAGATCGTTTCACAAACTGCGCCCTTCAAAGCAGCTACCGGTGTTCAGCATGCACTGGATGCAGATATCCTGAATGTATTTAAGGCGCCTTATAATTCTATTGAATCCATTTTCTCCATGCCTTTCACTACCAATAACCTGCCGGGTATACAGAATGGCCTTGCACACTATTTTACCCCGGCCACTTTTACATCGCCGGCGCCGGGCAATGGAGAGTATTCATTGAAAGCAACGGGAATTATTGCCGACGCTGGTTGGACAGCCAACGACAAGCGCCGCAATTTTATATTCCTTGCAACCAATGGCAAGCGTTATATGGTGAAATTTCCTACAGGTCCTGCGCATACAGATAATGCTCCTATTATCAGGTATGCAGAGGTGTTACTTAACCTGGCCGAAGCCATTGCACGCAATACCAACAGTGTTGATACAAGAGCGGTTGCTTTGCTGAATGCTGTTCGTCAGCGGTCTGATCCGGCCACAACATTCACTGTAGCAAGCTTTGCCAATGCACAGGCGCTGATCGATGCTATTCTGAAAGAGCGCCGCATCGAACTGTTGGGTGAAGGTTTCCGCAGCCCTGACCTGCTGAGGCTTGGCCTGCAAATACCCGGCAAGGGCAATGTGAACGCTATTAATACTACGCAGTCTGAATACATCTGGCCTATTTCGGCACAGGAGTTATTGAATAATAAATTGATGACGCCTAATCCGTAAAACAGAAAAATGCGTTCATAAAAAGAGGGGCTGAATTCGGCCCCTTTTTTTATCGAACCGATGAGATCATCCGTTACGAAAAAAAAAATTTACATCAATTTGATGTCTCAACAACCATTCGCCTTCCAAATGCGTTAACTTTAGTAACCACCTTATCCAACATAACTATTCTCCTTTTTCTGTCACGTTAAAACAATTGCATATGAGAAAACTTCTCCTCTTGTGGGTGGGGTGTCTGCTATTATGTACAGCGCTCCTTGCCCAGAACCGGACCATCTCCGGCAAGGTTACAGACGCTAAAGGCTCCCCCATTCCAAACGCCTCCGTTATTATTAAGGGCACTACCACAGGCACCACCACGGATGCCAATGGTGATTTTCAGTTAAGCGTACCATCTTCTGCCAGGGCGCTGATGGTTACATCCGTTGGCATGGCCCAGCAGGAAGTAACGCTGGGCAACCGCAACACTTTCAATGTATCTCTTGCAGTTGATGAAAGGGATATGCAGGAAGTTGTGGTAGTAGGTTACCAGCAAAGAAGAAAGCGCGATGAAGCAGGCGCTATTTCATCAGTAAGGGGAAAGGACATTGAAAACCTGCCCAATCCTTCACTTGACAAAGCATTGCAGGGAAGAGCCGCCGGCGTGGTAGTACAGGCTAACAATGGTATTCCTGGCGGCGCCATTAACGTAAGGATACGCGGTACAGGATCATTCCTGGCCGGTACACAACCACTTTATATTGTTGATGGTGTACAGATGAACACAAGGGATGATGCAAGCTTTACGCAATCGAATCCGCTTGCATTTCTTAACCCTAATGATATAGAATCGATAGACATTCTTAAGGATGCAG
>JBAVMD010000725.1:0-2080 GCA_049689695.1 Chitinophagaceae bacterium
GAACAGAGCGGCTTTACATCAAAAACAATAAGTACGGCAATTACAGCATTGTGGGAGGCGCATTAAAGAAAGGAAATAACTTTTATTACAGCATTCATATTCCGCAGGACAGTTTTACAAGGGCATATTCAAATTTATTATTCTCCATCGATGGGCTTGTGCATGATTGCGGAGAAGGCCCCTTTAAAGACTTGTACGGAAAATTTGGTGTAGATGATGAAGGCAACCTGGTATATGTTGACGATTACCAGGAAAGGCGGGATGATAAGATATATCTATACAAATACAAAGGCAAACAACTCATTTATAAAAAACAATTGAAGATTGACTACCACAAAGCTTATTTAAGCCCGAATGGAAAATACATGTTGTACGATACTTATGAGCAGGGAATTTACCTGATGGATACTGAAAGCTTTAAGACAACAAAGCTTGACCTGAAGGATGGCGAAATCTTCTCAGTTAATTGGTCTAAGGATTCGAAAAACCTGGCAATAGTTCAATATCATAATGAAATTGGCGAAACAGATCTGCTCACATTGTTCCGTATCAAATGATATCACTCCTTCCCTGCCTTTACAAAATCGCTCACCAGGTAGCTGATCAGTTTTCCTATGTTGTCGTCAGCCTTTCCATTGATAAGCCGTGAAGCTCCTTCGCAGATGTGCAGGTAGGCCGGCTTGCTGTCCATAGTGGCAAATGTTACATATTGCCGCGCATGCTGGGGCGCAAATCCTGAAGGCGTTACTGCGCTGGACAAGGCGTTCTGTATACTGTCGAGGTCAATCTCCAGGCCGGTATAATTGTCCTCAGTATAGCCCGTTGCATGAGCAATAGATTGTATGAAATTCCTTTTCTGGTGAATGAAAATGTCTTCGTAGGTAATGCAATCTATAAAAGGATTGTTCACAATATCCACCCACACATTCTGTGGGATATAATTTTCATGAATGCCGATCACGCAGTACTTAGCCAGGTATCCATCTTCTTCAGCATACCTGAAGGCATTGCCGCTGTGCCGGCCTTCCATAGGTCGGTAATCCGTATGCGCGTCCATGTTAATGCAATTGATCTGCGCCAGTGGTATGCGCCCTGCCTTGTGCAGTCCCTTTGCAGCGCCTTTGATAAGCGGGTATGCGTTGTTATGCCCGCCGCCAATTACAATGGGAATGCGGCCTGCAGCGGTGATCATCTTAATGATCGTTTCCACTTCTTCATCGATGGTGTTTACCGCGTGCCGGTAAGCTGCCAGCTTTTCTTCTTCATTTTGCGCGTTCTTATCAATAACGTATTGTATATCGCCGAAATCAAAATGCCCTAACAACAGCATTTCATCGCCAAGCAGAAAATCGTTGCTTTGTATATTCAGGAAAGATTGCAAAAAGGGTATCCAGGCCGTATCCGCTCCCGGCACGCCGCCATTGGCGCGGATGCCGATGTCTTCAGGAACGCCAATGATCACATACTTCGAAATGGATTCAGCCAGGGCGCTCTCCAATTGGTCCTTGTCACGGATCACCTGCATCATTTCGCCGAGCTTGGTCTCAAAACGGCGTACACGGGTGAGCGAGAGCACATCCTGCTTGTTGTAATACTTGAAATGCTTCAATTGGTTTTTTGCAGTTGTAGGCATGGTTGAAGATAGTATTAATGTGCAAATGTGAAAATATGAAAATTGCGCATACAGCTCATTGCGGAATTGAGCTATTTTCACATCGGTACATTCCTTTCCGCAAACTGCCCCTCTTCCACCACCTCCTCCGGGCGCTTCTTATAAAAAAGCATACCCGCCGCCATGATCACGCTGGTGGTAAGTATCACGAAAAACAGGATTCCGTCACTAAAGCTGATCAGCCCCGATTCCGCCGGGATCTTATAAAAAAGCACAATGGTTATAAGGCCGCGGGGAATGAAAAAGGCCTCCGGGAAAATATTGGTCCGCAGAAAAAATCGCAGGTATAAAAGCCGCACCAGGAACAGGGCCAGCACAATCAACCCTCCAATCAGCACTGCATCCTTTTCCATTACTGATTTTAGCTGTATGGAAAAACCGAACAGGATAAAAAAGAAAGTGCGCACC
>JBAVMD010000726.1:0-4181 GCA_049689695.1 Chitinophagaceae bacterium
TCCCTCCGGTGATAATCAGGGTCCTTTCCTGAAATATTAGTGGCCTCGTCCCAGGCAACAGAATGTACGCCCAGCAATGGCTTCCAGTGAAACTTTACAAAGCTGGATACGCCTTCAGCATTTATCATGCGGAAAGTATGCACGCCAAAACCTTCCATCATGCGATAGCTGCGCGGAATGGCACGATCGCTCATTACCCACATGATCATATGCGTGCTCTCCGGCATCAGGGAAATAAAATCCCAGAACGTATCGTGTGCTGATGCGGCCTGCGGTATTTCATTATCTGGTTCTGGCTTTACAGCATGCACCAGGTCCGGAAACTTCATGGCATCCTGTATAAAGAAAACAGGAATATTATTTCCTACCAGGTCAAAATTTCCTTCCTGTGTATAAAACTTAACTGCAAAGCCGCGCACATCACGGGCAAGGTCTGTAGAGCCGCGTGAGCCTGCTACTGTTGAAAATCGAACAAACACTGGTGTTTCAGCGGAAGGGTCTTGCAGAAATCCCGCTTTTGTAAGCGCCGACTGCGATTCATACACTTTAAAAACACCGTGGGCGGCAGAGCCCCGGGCATGAACTACCCTTTCAGGGATACGTTCGTGATCGAAATGGGTAATCTTTTCCCGCAGAATAAAATCTTCCAGCAGGGATGGACCTCTTTCTCCGGCTTTTAATGAATTCTGATCGTCGCTGATCCTGACGCCGTGATCGGTCGTCATAAACTCGTTGGTAGCATCGGCTGTATGTGGAGCGAGGCTTTCGGTTTTACTGTTTTCGGGGTTTATAGTCTTAGCGTCGCCAGGTTGCATATACACGCTGTCTCTTGCGGGCTTTTTTTTGGGCATAGTAAAAATTGATTATGATGATGAAAAGATGGCCGGTGGCCATGTAGATATTTTTTGCCTTTTTAATCTTCGCTTACTGCAGCATAATTAATATCGTTGCGTGCAATAGAAGTAAGCAATTCATCCGCTTCTTTTTCTTCGCTGAGCGTTTGGTCGAGCAATGCAGCTATTTCTGTAAGGCCTAATGTAGTTGCAAGTTCTTTAAGCCCGCCATAGGTTGCTATCTCGTAGTGTTCTACTTTCTGCGAGGCGAAGATGATGCCTACATCGCGTGTGGCTGTGCCTGCATCTGTATCTTCCAATATGCCTTCGCCTTCTTTGGTAAGGCCGTCCATAGCTTCACATTTTTTTGCCTGCGGCTTCTTGCCAAGCAGTTCAAAAATTTCTTCCAGTCGCTGTACATGTGTTTTTGTCAACTCAAGATGATCTGCAATGGCTCCGGCCAGTTTTTCAGAAGTAGCCGCATCTCTCATTTTAGGCAGGGCTTTTACCAGGCAGTTTTCCGCCCAGTAAATATCTTTAAGCTCATCAGCAAAAAAATCAACAAGAGCGGGCTGTGGTGTAAAAGAATGCACAGTTTTTTTTGGCATCGCCTTGGGCGTTGCTTTTTTTGATTTAGGTGTTGGCATAATTTGAAATTTATCACACAAATCAAATTTTCATGCCAGCGAAGCAGGTAATGGGTGCGCTAAAAAACTATATTGTACATTAGCAATTAGCTGATGGGTTGATTAGCTGATCAGCTGATTAGTTCTTCATCAGCTAATCAGCTAATCATTCAATCAGCTAATAATCCTTACATCAAAACGACCTTGCATGCCCCAATACATTCTCGCATTCGACCAGGGAACAACCAGTTCACGCGCCATCGTGTTCGATAAAAATGGTTCAGTCGTAGCAGTAGCACAAAAAGAATTCACACAGCTTTATCCGCACGTCGCATGGGTAGAGCATGATCCCAATGAAATATGGTATACGCAGGTAAGCGTGGCGGCTGAAGCAGTGGTGAAGGCCGGACTTACGGTAAAAGATGTAATTGCCATCGGCATTACCAACCAGCGCGAAACGACTATAGTCTGGGACCGCGAAACAAGCGAGCCCATATACAATGCCATTGTATGGCAGGACCGGCGTACTGCCGCCTATTGCGACCAATTGAAACAAAGCGGGGCCGATAAAGAGATCCAGCAACGCACCGGTTTAGTTACCGATGCTTATTTCTCTGCAACCAAAGTGAAATGGATCCTGGATAATGTTTCCGGCGCAAGAGAAAAAGCCAACAACGGCAAGCTTTGTTTTGGAACAGTGGATTCCTGGCTGCTGTGGAAGCTTACAAACGGCCAGGTGCACGTAACCGATGTGTCCAACGCATCACGCACCATGTTCTTCAATATTCACACCATGCAGTGGGATGAAGAATTATTGAAGCTCTTTAACATTCCAGCCTCCATGCTGCCGCAGGTACGCAGCAATAGTGAGGTGTATGGATATACCGAGAACGTGCTTACCGGTAACATGATTCCCATCAGCGGCATGGCCGGCGATCAGCAGGCGGCGCTTTTTGGCCAGATGTGCATACAGCCCGGCATGGTGAAGAATACCTACGGCACCGGCTGTTTCATGCTCATGAATACCGGCGATAAACCCGTTACATCTACAAATAATCTATTAACTACTATTGCCTGGAAGATCGGCAACCAGGTGCAGTACGCATTGGAAGGAAGTGTGTTTATTGCAGGCGCCGTAGTGCAGTGGCTGAGGGATGGACTCGAGATCATCAAAACGTCTGCAGACGTAGAAGCCCTGGCGGCAAAGGCAATGGATAATGGCGATGTATACATGGTGCCTGCATTTGCAGGGCTTGGCGCTCCTTACTGGAATCAGCATGCAAGAGGAACGATAGTAGGTATTACCAGGGGCACTACATCGGCCCACATAGCGCGCGCCGCTATCGAGAGCATCGCTTATCAAACCATGGACGTATTGAAAGCTATGGAAGCCGATGCCGGAGTTCCTATCAGGCAATTGCGTGTGGACGGAGGCGCAACCGTCAACGACCTGCTTATGCAGTTTCAAAGCGATATCCTGAATACATCGGTTATCCGTCCGAAAATAACAGAAACAACAGCGCTTGGCGCCGCATACTTTGCAGGTCTTGCTGTTGGCTATTGGAATGGATTGCACGAAATAGAATCGTACTGGCAAACCGATAGAACTTTCAATCCTTCCATGGAAGAAGGCAAGCGCGAGCATTTAACCAGGAGATGGGCGCAGGCGATAAAAACGGCGCAGGTCTGGAGTTCATAATGATGTTCACTAACAGTAACACTCATTAAAATTTGACTATTGATTTTTTCTTTGTTATTTGTTGCTTCTTTCTAATAATTATCTCACACAACCAACAACTATATGAGCAATATCTTCCTCGGAGAACTCATCGGAACTTTTCTTCTTATCGTTCTCGGTGATGGAGTAGTGGCCAATGTTGTGCTCAACAGAACAAAAGGCAGCGGCAGCGGATGGATTGTCATCACCTTCGGCTGGGCGATGGCCGTATTTACGGGAGTGTATGTTGCTTCACGGTACAGCGGAGCGCATTTGAACCCTGCCGTGACCGTTGCACTTGCATACGTTGGCAAAATTCCATTTGGAGACGTACTTATTTACATCGGCGGGCAAATGCTGGGCGCCATGCTCGGCGCTTTGCTTGTTTGGGTAACTTATCATCATCATTTTACGGCAACTGAAGATGGCCCGAGCAAGTTGGCGGTATTTGCAACCGGCCCTGCTATTTACAGTCCTGTACGCAACCTGCTCACAGAGATCATTGCCACCTTTGTATTGATATTTGGTGTGTTGCATATTGTAACGCCTTCGGCCAGTCTTGGAGCTCTCGATGCATTGCCTGTGGCCTTGCTGGTATTAGGTATCGGCATCTCTCTCGGAGGTCCTACAGGTTATGCCATTAATCCTGCGCGTGATCTTGGTCCGCGCATTGTGCATGCTTTAGTGCCGATGCGTGGAAAGGGAAGCAGCGAATGGGGCTATAGCTGGATCCCTATTGTTGGGCCAATGGTTGGCGCATTGATTGCGGCGTGGCTGTTTGTGGCAATGAGCTGAAGTGACGATTAGCTGATCGGATGATGTGATAATAAGCTGATTAAGAAATACAACTTTTCTGAAATGATTACGGGTTATAAATTATGCATGTCATAATTCATAACCCGTAACTATTTAAATCAATCAGCTTATCATCACATCAGCTCATCCTCCTAAAATCCTTTCTGTCCCGCCAATTTAGAGTTCACGTAATCCGCTTGCTCTTTCAGC
>JBAVMD010000727.1:0-3282 GCA_049689695.1 Chitinophagaceae bacterium
AAACACTTTCGGATATCCCAAGCTGCTGCTGCAAATTGAAATAGAGTTCAACAATGGCACTACCAAGACCATCTTGAGTGATGAAACCTGGAAGCTCACTGCCGATGGTCCTATTCGCTCTAACAACGAATATGATGGAGAAGAATACGATGCACGAAAAGAAATGCAGGGGTGGACTGAACCTGGTTTCAACGATGCAAAATGGCTGCGTCCGCAACTCGTGAAAGCTCCGGCGGGCAGGCTCGCCGCGCAAATGAGCGAGTCCATGAAAGCTGTTGACGTTCAAACAACGCTTAACATCCGGCAATTGAATAAAGACACTTTCATCATCGATATCGGTCAGAATTTAGCCGGCTGGATAGAAATGAAAGTGCAGGGATCAAAAGCGCACCAGGTAAAATTGCGCTTTGCAGAAAGCCTGCAGCCTGATGGCAGATTGTATGTGGCCAACCTGCGTGATGCAAAAGTTACAGATGCATATACATTAAAAGGAAATGGCCCTGAAACATGGCAACCATCGTTTGTTTATCACGGCTTCCGTTATGTTGAAGTGACCAATTACCCGGGCACACCTGTTAAAGAAGATTTCGCAGTTAAAATGGTGTACGATAAAATGCGCATGATTGGCGATTTTGCCTGTTCGGATACCATTATCAATAAAATACATGCCAATGCATTGATGGGGATTGCTTCCAACTACAAAGGCATGCCGGTGGATTGCCCGCAAAGAAATGAGCGGCAGCCATGGCTGGGTGATCGTACTACCGGCGCAGCAGGCGAAAGTTTTCTGTTTGAAAATGCAACACTTTATGCAAAATGGCTGAACGATATACAGCAATCTCAAACAGCTGAAGGTGCAATTCCCGATGTTGCCCCGGCTTACTGGAATTACTACAGCGATAATATGACATGGCCCGCGGCTTACATTATGATAGCCGGAATGTTGTATAAACAATTTGGCGATCGTAATACCATTGTGAAGCATTACCCTTACATGAAAAAGTGGATGCAGTACATGCGTGGCAGGTACATGAAAGATTACATTCTTACAAAAGATAAGTATGGCGACTGGTGTGTGCTGCCTGAGTCGCTGGAAATGATAAGATCAAGGGATAGTACGCGCAATACAGATGGCGAACTGATGTCAACCGCCTATTATTACAAATTGTTACAACAGCTTCAGTTCTTTGCCGGCATCGCTAACCAGGAAAACGATATCAAAGAATATGCTGAACTATCCCAAAAGATCAGGGATGCCTTCAATAAAAAATTCCTGGATGCCAAACGCAAGCTCTATTCAAACAACACAGTAACAGCTAACCTGCTGCCGCTTTACTTTGGAATGGTGCCCGATAGTTTGCGCGAAGCTGTATTTAATAACATCTACAATAAAATAAAGATCGATAACCACATGCACATCAGCACAGGTGTTGTGGGTACGCAGTGGCTCATGCGTGGATTATCGGCGGACAATCGTTCTGATATTGCTTATACGCTCGCATCTAACAAAACATATCCAAGTTGGGGTTATATGACCGAAAACGGCGCTACCACCATCTGGGAATTGTGGAACGGAAACACAGCTAATCCGCAGATGAATTCACAGAACCATGTGATGTTGCTGGGCGATTTGCTGATATGGTTCTATGAGAACCTGGCCGGCATAAAATCAGATGATGCGGACGTAGCTTTCAAAAAAATAATAATGAAGCCTGAAATGATCGCAGGGCTTGATCATGTGAAGGCATCTTACATATCACCGTACGGTCTTATACGCAGTGAATGGGTGAAGCAGGCGCATGACGGGCAATTTTCCTGGAAGATAGAAGTGCCCGTAAATTCCAGCGCGCTTGTTCATATACCTGCAGCTTCCATTGACGATATAACTGAAAATGGAAAATCGATAACAGGCAGCGGTGCCAGCTTTATAAAAATGGATGGCCAATATGCTGTATTTGAGATCGGCTCCGGCCAGTATAATTTTATATCACGTCCGCCTTTTAAAAAAGGCATAGTTAAGAATGAATTTATTTTCGAAAGAGCTTCTTTTCCTGAAAGCCATTCAGCTACCATTGCAGAAACGCCTGCGGGTTTAATTGCTTCCTGGTTTGGCGGAACTAAAGAAGGAAATAAAGATGTATGCATCTGGACAAGCAGGTTGGTGAACGGCACATGGACCACGCCTGCAAAAGTTGCTGATGGAGTATTGAACGACAGCACAAGATATGCGTGCTATAATCCGGTATTGTATCAGGTACCCGGCGGCGATTTATTATTGTTTTATAAGATAGGCCCGAACGTAGCGGGATGGACCGGATGGATGATGCGTTCAAATGACAACGGCCAAACCTGGAGTGCCAGGGAAGCATTGCCTGCGGGATTATTAGGCCCTATTAAAAACAAGCCTGTGCTTATTGGCGAACAGCTCATTTGTCCTTCCAGCACAGAAAAAAATGGTTGGAAAGTGCATTTTGAAATCACAAATGATTTAGGACGAACCTGGCGCAAAACCGATGCGATCAATGATGGAAAAGAAATGACTGCTATTCAGCCGAGCATTCTCACCTATGCAAATGGCAACATGCAGATATTGGCAAGGAGTAAGAATACAACGCTTAATGAATCATGGAGTACAGATAGCGGACGAACCTGGAGCCAGATGAAAGCTACTTCTTTACCCAATAATAATTCCGGCACCGATGCAGTAACGTTGCAGGACGGTCGCCAGTTGCTTGTATACAACCATGTGAAGCCGGCTCCTCATTTGCCTAATGGCAAAGGAGCAAGAACTCCATTGAATGTTGCTGTATCAAAAGATGGAAAGACCTGGTATGCATCTCTTGTGCTTGAAGATTCTCCGGTAAGCCAGTATTCTTATCCTTCAGTAATACAAACTTCCGATGGCATGGTTCATATTGTATATACATGGAGAAGAGAGCGCATAAAACATGTAACAATTGATCCCTCAAAACTTGAAATGAAAGAGATAGTCAATGGTCAATGGCCGGGACAACAAAACAATGCAATGGCAAAGCCTTCTGATGATTGAGAAATTATTATTATCGATTAATTCTTTAAATAAAAGAAATCGTTCCGCAATAAATATCAAACACAAAAATCTATTCGGTTAGTTTATCCGAGTAATCTTTTAAAAAATGAAATATTTTTTTGGAATGTAGTGCATAGTCTTTTTACTTTTACATCATAGCGCTCCTGGTCTACGCATTCTCTTTGGTAAATTTTTTTTAATTCATAGCGAGAATGCCCTACCCAGGAGCTTTT
>JBAVMD010000728.1:0-8340 GCA_049689695.1 Chitinophagaceae bacterium
CCCATATTTATATACACTTCTTGGGGACGCTTACAGGAAGCTGCTGAACGGAACAGAAGCTTATAAAGCATATCAAAAGGCATTAAACGCCGATGATAAGTATGCGGCAGCCTATTATCAAATGGGTAAAATATTCGTAACCCAAAACAATCCCAGGCTATATGTGGATCTGTTTCAGAAAGCAATCGCCGCAGACCCGAATTATGCTCCGGCCTTGTATGAGCTGTATTACTATGAATTTAATCGAGATGCTGCAAAAGCAATGGAATACTATAAAAGCTATGTTGCCAGGTCCGATGCTTCTGCGCAAAGAGAATATGACATGATCGACTTGCTGTACCTCAATAAGAACTATGAGCAAGCAGCGAAACAAGCCAGGCAGCTCATTGCAGCAGAAGGACAAAATGTTAAGCCAAGGATATATAAACTTGTTGGCTATAGCCTTGCGGCGCTCAAAGACACACAGCAGGCCATTACATATATGCAATCTTATTTTTCAGCGGAAACTGACAGCAACGAGATTGCAAAAGATTATGAAACTATGGCTGATCTGTATGTTGCCACAGGTGAAAAGCAGGATTCTGCAATGGCGTATTATGAAAAATCACTTATGATGGAACAGGATTCCGCCATTGTGTATGAAACTTACAAAAAGCTGGGGGAGTTAAGCAAGCAATTGGAAAATTATGAAGCCCATGCAAATTGGCTCGGGAAGTATTATGCCGGTAACAAAGAAGCTACTAATGTTGACCTTTTTAATTGGGCGTTGGCGTGGTACCGGGCTGAAGACTATGTAATGGCCGATTCAGTTTTCGGCATGTACACCATGAAATATCCCGAGCAAAGCTATGGATATTACTGGCAGGCAAAAAGCCAGGCCTTGCAGGATTCGACGATGGAAAAGGGGCTGGCCGTACCAACTTATCAAAAATTGATAGAAGTATTACAAACCGATACTGCAAACGCCAACTATAAAAAATGGATGATAGAAGCATACGGATATCTGGCAGCTTTTGAAGCAAATACTGAAAAGGATTATACAGAATCCATAGGCTACTTTGAAAAAGTGCTTGAAATAGATGCGGAAAATGCGGATGCAAAAAAATATATTTCTATCCTTGAAAAAGACTTAGCCAATAAGGAGAAGAAATAGTTGTACAGAGCTTTTTCATAGGTGTTTTACGGTTAAAAACCTCCTGTTTTCACAGGAGGTTTTTATTTGGTTTTCTGCTGCAGAAATCGGCAGAAAGTTTTAAAAGAGGTCTTTTACCAAATTAAATAACGGACTAAAGTCAGAAACACTTCTTTTAGGATAAATTGCACCCGATTTTATGACAAGAAATTGAGTAGTTATGATTACAGCTATTGTAATAATCTTTATTATTGGATACGCCGCTATCGCCTTAGAACACGGTATTAGCATTAACAAGGCAGCCTCAGCCCTGGTTACCGGGGTGCTTTGCTGGACGGTCTATATTATTTCTTCGAGTGATAAACATTTGGTTTCTGAACAATTGACCGATCATCTAGGAGAACTTTCGGGTATACTTTTCTTTTTGCTCGGCGCAATGACCATTGTAGAACTCATAGACATTCACGATGGGTTTAATATAATTACCGATCGGATTCATCAGACCAATAAACGAAAACTACTTTGGATTGTTTCCTTTATTACCTTTTTCCTGTCTCCCCTGTTGGATAATCTCACTACAACCATTGTCATGATTTCGTTGATTCGAAAACTAATGAATGAGCGGGAAGATCGCTTGCTATTTGTGGGTATGGTGGTGATTGCGGCTAACGCCGGAGGCGCCTGGTCTCCCATTGGGGACGTTACAACCACAATGCTCTGGATTGGCGGACAGATTACGGCGGCTAATATTATCATTCAGCTCATTCTGCCAAGCCTGGTATGTCTTGTGGTACCCTTAAGTGTAGTTTCATTGCGGCTTAAAGGAAACGTGAACAGGCCGGAAGTAAACCAAAAACATAATCAGCATACAGAGCTTTCAAAACTGCAGCAATATATCGTGTTTTTCTCGGGCGTCCTGATCCTGATTTTAGTTCCTGTTTTTAAGACTCTTACGCATCTGCCCCCCTACATGGGCATTCTAATTGGCCTGGGCCTGTTATGGATCATCGTAGAAATTATGCATGGAACTAAGCCGGAAATAGAGAAACACCATCTGAGCGTAAGCAACGCATTGCGAAAAGTAGATAGTCCCAGTATTTTGTTCTTCCTGGGAATATTACTGAGCATTGCTGCTTTGCAATCAGCGGGTATCTTATCATCGGTGGCTGACTGGATGGCTGCCAGAATCGGCGATGAGAATATCATTGCAGTTTCATTTGGCTTATTGTCGTCAATTGTGGATAATGTGCCCCTTGTAGCCGCGGCACAGGGAATGTATACTCTTGAACAATACCCGACAGATCATAGCTTCTGGGAATTTCTCGCTTATACCACCGGAACCGGCGGAAGTGCCCTTATTATCGGATCGGCAGCAGGAGTAGCTGCAATGGGAATGGAAAAGATCAATTTTTTCTGGTATTTAAAAAAGATAAGTTTATTGGCGCTGACAGGTTATTTTTCCGGCGCCGCGATTTACATTCTAGAACATTATTTGTTTAAATGACAATTCCATTCATCATTGCGACCTGCGTTTTACTTCTCCTGGCTTACGTCTTTGATATTACATCGGCAAAGACTAAGATACCATCCGTGATCTTACTACTGCTGATTGGTTGGGTTGTTAAGCTGATAGTTTCTTATTTTGATATTGCCGTACCCAATCTAAATCCAATATTGCCGGTTTTCGGAACTCTTGGATTAATTCTAATAGTGCTGGAAGGGGCTTTGGAATTAGAATTCACGAGGTCAAGGCTTGCATTTATTGGCAAATCAGCATTGGTGGCCTTGTTGCCTATTGTATTATTGAGCCTGGCACTTGGATTTGCCTTTCATTATTTTGGAAATTCAAGTTTCAAAACAGGGTTGACCAATGCAATACCTTTTGCCATCATCAGCAGCGCAATAGCCATTCCCAGCGCACGTAATCTGACTTTGCAGAACCGGGAATTCGTTACATACGAAAGCAGTCTCTCTGATATTTTTGGTGTTATCCTCTTCAACTTTGTGACGCTGAACGATAACATCCGGGCCAGTTCGGTTGGCTATTTCCTGCTTGAAATGCTATACATCCTGATCGTAACATTTGTTGCAACGCTGGCACTCGCTTATCTGTTAAGTAAAATCAAGCATCATGTCAAATATGTACCTATTATCCTGATGGTCTTTTTGATTTACGGGATAGCAAAAATCTACCACTTGCCAGGCTTGCTATTTATCCTGTTATTTGGGATTTTCCTGGGAAACCTGGATGAGCTGAAACATTTGAATTTCATTCGCCGCCTCAAGCCCGATATTTTAGAAGGAGAAGTTCAAAAGTTGAAAGAATTGACTATCGAAGCCGCCTTTCTGATCCGCGCATTGTTCTTTTTGTTGTTTGGGTTTTTAATTGAAACCGCTGAGCTTTTCAATATTGCCACATTAATTTGGGCGTTGGGCATAACAATGGGAATATTCCTGATCCGGTATTTCTTTATTAAAATATTCCGGTTGTCCGTTTCGCCGTTGTTGTTTATTGCCCCAAGGGGGCTAATAACAATCCTGTTATTTCTAACTATCCCGGCAAGCGAGATTATCGGGCTGTCAAATAAATCATTAATAATCCAGGTTATTGTTTTAACTGCATTAGTAATGATGATCGGGTTAATTGCAAATAAATCTCAGCGAGCACCTAACATCTGAATGCTGCTGTCATTGATTTAGCTTCCACATATTATAACCATAATAAAGGTCGTAAAACAACCATAGAAAATATAATGAGGCAAGGCCAGCTGAAATTTTATCATCTTTATAAAGCACAATAATCAAAGTTAAAAGGATAATTGCAAAAGGGTAGATAACAAAATAAAACCACTTTATGGAACGGTACTTGAAGATGATGAAATTAGAAAGCCCGTTTAAAACCATTACTACTATTAAAAGAATTATAGGAGATGAAAAAACTGGCTTTCCTATTGAGAATTGCCGGTAGGCTACTATTCCGAAAATGATGTAGTAAAACGCCCCGACTACATACCACACACTAAGAGAAAAAGAATATTTTGGCCGTGTTAAATTTTCAAACCATTTCCTCCCCTCCTTCGTTGCCGAAATTGCTTCAATAATAATAGAAACAAGACAGAGTATAATGGTTTTAAGTAATGCAGACCAAATCATGATATATGCAGATGTCTCAAGTTACTAAGTTTAAGCGTTGTTTTATGCAACATTAATTTGCAAAAGGTGCTGAGGGAAGACAAATAAATGGGCTCATTTTAAAGCCTCAAGATTTGCCTTTACACCAAGCATCTTATTTACCGCTGCCGCAAATTCTTCTTTCATGAGCGGAGGCATGTTCCTCACCCGCGCCTCAAAATGATTGGCGTTTGGAATGAGAAAGCTTTTAGCGTTCACTTTATCAGATACCATTACTCTGCATGCTGACCAGGTATCCCGGCTGCCATAGATATAAAGAAGATTGTTTCCTTTTTCATTCAACCAATTACTAATGTGCTTTGTAAAACTGCTGTCAAAGGTTTTGGACGGTATAGCCCTCGGCACTAAGGCTGCAGAAGGGTTTTCGCCCTTGATGTGGCGGAGGTATTTTTTGAAGCGGTTCAAATCATACCCGTAATAACCCATTTGTGTTGTAGCCGTATACCCGTTAGCCGCCCATTGGTTGATATATTTATCAGCGAGGAATGGGATGAAACCGGTCTTTATCATATGCTCCATATAATCATCAACTGATTTGTTCACGGGTATTTGCTCACAGGACATAGCCGTCAATTGCCAGAACGAAAACGGATATTCCAACACCCAATATTCAAAGGCTTTTTCAAGGCTCCCGAAATAATCGTACGTAAGCCCTTTTCCTTTTGCATACCATTTCAATTTTGCTACCGCTTCATCTTCGTGCTCGAGCAAAAAACGCTGGACGTTGAAAATTTTTTGCCGGCACTCCGGCGAACCAATCGTATCTAAAAAATGATAGATGCGTTTATCCTCAAGGGCCATGGCCAGCGGCGCCACATAGGGAACGGTTAAGTCCACGTCATCGGGGTAAAGACATTTGTAGTAGATGGACAACAGGCCGCCCCGGCTGATACCGGTACTCACCCATTTGTTTTTGTAGAGCGTGCGAAAGAGGCTGTTGATGCGATGAAGATCGGCCGTCACCTGCTCAAAGGTCAGGTAGTCCCATTGCAACGAGTCAGGTTTGGAAGCGCCGAAATACCGGTGCTCTATGTTGATGTTGTTGGCATCCAGCATTGCCTCGATCTCACTTCCCTCAAAGCGTACTTCATAGCCTTCAGTCTCCATAACCGTAGGCCGGTTGAACCCCTTGTGAGTGAGTACTGCCGACTGGTAGAAGAAGCCTTTTTCGGGATGCTGATGGTCCAATGGCTGTTTTATTGTAAGCAGGTACTTCAGGTATTTATCCTCGGGTTTGGAGTGGATCTTAAACTGAACGTCCGGCAGGTTGAACAGCAGCCTTTCCAGTTCAGCTTTTTCATTTTGCGCCCGTGGCTGCAGGAACACTAATAAAAGAGCAAGAGATAAAATGGCTTTCATGTTGAGCGATTTATCATTGAAAATAATATTTTGCCATTAGGATTACAGCGTTGCGTTTGCAAACGGCACATATCGGTATACAATCGGATTTGATGCAGTATATTCATAGTATGCGATTGGATATTAATTTACTATTCCTATTGTGTGTTATAACGGTTACCACCCATGCCCAGGAACTGCGCCCCCCTTCATTGAACATTGGCGATCAGGCGCCCCCGTTACGGCTGCGCGGATGGCTAAAAGGAACACCTGTTGAGCGCCTGGAAAAAGGCCGCTTGTATGTGGTGGAATTTTGGGCTACCTGGTGTGCGCCCTGCAGAAGCGCTATGCCGCATCTTTCCGCCCTGGCCCGAAAATACCGTAATGCCCTTACTGTGTTAAGTATTGATGTGATGGAGAAAAAAACCACTCCTTTCGAAAAGATAAAAGCATTTGTTGACAGCATGGGAGACCTGATGGATTATGCTGTAGCGGCAGAGCAAGGCTATCTGATGCAAACCGGTTGGCTCAATGCAGCAGAAACACAAGGCATCCCGACTTGTTTCATTATAAACGCAGAAGGAAAAATTGCCTGGATCGGTCACCCCATGTTGCTGGAGGAAGTACTGCCAGAAATACTAAACAACACATGGGATATTAAAGCGGCTTTGGCCAGGCGCAATTTGCATCGGCGCCTCGCAAAATTAGATTCCGAGGCGTATTATGAATTGATCAGGTTCAGGCATGATCCATATAAGCCGCAGGAACTTCGGGATCCGGACTCTGTGCTTCTAATCATCAATGAGATCGTAAAAAAGGAACCCGGCCTGAAATATACACCTACGATCGCTTTTCAAACCTTTGTTGCATTACTTAAAACAGACCCGCAAAAAGCCTACGAGTACGGCAAAGTTGTGTTGGTGACACCAACCTATACTGAACCTGCCTGGCCTCAGATCCGGGCCGCTGTCAAAATGTATGCAGACAAATTAAATCTTCCCGCACAAATTTACCGGTTAGGCGCGGAAGCTTACCGGGCCGAGATCGATCATATTGCCTTTCCTGAAAATGTTGATCTGTATAAGTATTATAACAATATGGCAATCTTATACTGGCGGGCAAACGATACATTAAAAGCGATAGACGCTCAACAAAAAGCCATTGCCGACATGAAAAACAGGAAAAGCTATTCCAGCGCCACATTGGCGGAATATGAAGCAAAACTGCAGCAATACAAAAGTAAATAACCGTACAAGGCAAAAGATCACGGTTCCACCTGCCTGAATCCACGAACCGTCAAAGTCCCTCAAAATACCGCCAGCATCCCTTAGCAAATCAAAAACTAAAATAGGACTGGTTTTTGCTACAGGTAATCGCTAATTTAAAAAAAGCGATCTCGTCCTTAAGATACGGCCAAAACATCTCTCTTATGGGAAATAAAAAATATTCAAGAAGACATTTCTTACGTTCGATAACTGCTGCTCCCGAAACAATAACCGATGCGCCTTTTGGTGATAAAGAAGATCCGCTGTTTCAAAAATACAGCCGCAAAAAATTAACTCCTCGTACCTATAGCACACAGCTTTCTGACATTAAAGTAGGTACTGAAGATGCAGACATGCAACGGGTAGGAAACCCCGTAACAACCGGCTTGCAGGCCTACACCGGTGCGTGGACGGAACAGGAAGCTTTACATTTATTAAGACGTACCAATTTCGGGTGGAAGAAGTCGATGGTAGATATGCTTTTAGCAACGGGGTCAGCATCTGCGGCGGTAGACGCCGTTTTAAATGTAAGCAATACCCCCCCTGCTCCCCCGGTAAACTGGTATAATAATATTTCAGGAAATGCCGATGAGAGTATAACTACTCATAATAACAATAATACCGACAACCCGATCATTGGTTATGGTGATAATTGGACAAATCATTACTTCCCTACTTATATTCCAAACTTCACCCCCACTACCGCCATTGATCCTTCAGGCCAGACTACTAATCACAATCGCATGGAAGGATTACGGCGCTGGCTGTTCGGGCTTACTTTAAATGGCGATTTTACTATCCGCGAAAAAATGGTTTGGTTCTGGTATCATTTTATCCCGATTGATTTTGAGAGTATCTTTCAATCAAGTAACTCGCATATTTTTAATAACTGTGCACGCCTGTTTTATCGTTACATGAAATTATTTCGTGATAATGCAGTTGGCAATTATAAAAACCTGATTCGTGCAATAGCAGCAGAGCCGGCCATGATGTATTACCTGAATAACCAGGCAAATACCAAAACAGCACCCGATGAAAATTTTGCCCGTGAGTTGATGGAGCTTTTTACATTAGGTAAAGATGACCCGAATAACTCATTCGATGCGCAGCTCGATGTTATAGCGGCAGCTAAAGTGCTCACCGGCTGGCGGGTTGAAAATTTGAATACCGCGGCTGTAGCCACAAATTTTAAAACATCCAATCACGATTACACTACAAAAACCTTTTCGAATTTTTTCAAAGTCAATCCTAATGATCCTACGCCAACGATCAGCTCCGTTTCACCAAACGGACATACTGAATTGGATGCCCTGATAAATATGATATTTAATAAAAGCACGACAGTAAGCCAATATATATGCCGCAGGCTCTACCGCTTTTTTGTTTATTATGATATCGATGCCCATATTGAGG
>JBAVMD010000729.1:0-3936 GCA_049689695.1 Chitinophagaceae bacterium
TTGGATGATGAAGAAATGCTGATTGCATTCCAGCCTGTTTCAAGACCGGAATCATCTATCGATACTTCATCGCTTGCTTACCTGATGTATACATCAGGGTCCACAGGCAAGCCTAAAGGAGTGATGGTTGATCATGGCAACATCGTAAGCCTTGTTAAAGAGGTAAAATATGTGAGCTTTAGCTCCGATGACACTTTACTTGCAACAGGTTCTCCATCTTTTGATGCAACTACATTTGAATACTGGGGAATGCTGCTTAATGGTGGCAGGTTGGTATTGTGCTCCCAAAAAGACATGCTGAACCCAGCTACCCTGAAAGAGCTCATCGTTTCGCATGAAGTAAGCATGATGTGGTTTACGGCAGGTTGGTTCAATGAACTGGTAGAAACAGAGATTAATCTGTTCGCTACGCTCAAGACAATTCTTGCAGGCGGTGACCGCCTTTCGGTTCCACACATCAATCAACTGAAGGAAACATATCCTCATTTAAAGATCATTAACGGTTACGGACCTACAGAGAATACAACTTTCTCACTCACCTACGAGGTCAAAGAAATAATTGATAGCAGGAAGGAGGTGCCGGTTGGTCGTCCGCTTGAAAATAGAACAGCATTTATTCTTGACAACTACGGAAAGGTGTGCCCTGTTGGTGTGCCCGGTGAAATTTGTGTTGGTGGTGCAGGCTTGTCTAAAGGATACTGGAATGTATCGTCAAACTCCGGTTTCCAGCATCGAAACGATCCTGAGCAAAATCGCAGGGCGATGTACAGAACCGGTGACCGCGGCCGCTGGCTCGCTGATGGAAACATCGAGTTCCTCGGCAGAAAAGATGAACAGGTAAAGATCAGGGGCTATCGCATCGAGCTCGGAGAAATTGAAAACGCATTATTGCAGATCGAAGGAGTGAAGCAGGCGGTAGTAATTGCTCGTCCTGATAAACAAAACAATAAGCGGCTCA
Organism: Chitinophagaceae bacterium; assembly: GCA_049689695.1. Lineage (GTDB taxonomy): Bacteria > Bacteroidota > Bacteroidia > Chitinophagales > Chitinophagaceae > DASPKM01. The sequence goes on from JBAVMD010000729.1 coordinate 959, forward strand.
TTGGGTATGTGGTGATCGAAGAATCTTTCGACTACGCGGCAATCACAAACTACCTGCAGAAAAGATTGCCTGACTACATGATCCCGTCGGTGCTGATGCAAATAGAAAGCATCCCGCTTACCGGCAACGGCAAAGTAAACAGGAAAGCATTGCCCGAAGTGGACATCGCCCTGCAAACTTCAGCGCAATATGAAGGGCCACGCAATGAAACAGAACAAAAAATCGTCCTCATCTGGCAGGAGCTGCTGGAAGCAGAGCAGGTTGGCATTCACGACAATTTCTTCGAAATAGGAGGGCATTCATTGCTTGCTATTCGCGTGATCTCCTCCATTCGTAAAGAGACAGGGAAAGAATTAGCCATTAAAGATGTATTTGAACATCCAACCATAGCTGGCCTGGCTGCCTGCCTGGAGCAGCAGCAACAGTCTGATGTTCCCTCCATTAAGCATTACGATGGTGATGAACCCATTCCGCTGTCGTTTGAGCAGGAGCGTCTCTGGTTCATCGACAGGCTTGGCGGCAGCAGGCAGTACCACATGCCCTGGGTATTTCGAGTGAATGGAAAGTTAGATGCAGATGCACTCGAGCAATCTATCCGCTCCATCGTTCATCGTCACCAGGTATTGCGTACCGTAATTACGGAGCAGGATGGTATCGGTTACCAGAGCGTCAGCGCATGGGAAAAATGGAAAATTGAACGCGTGGTTGCAGATAATGACGCTGTAGAAGCTTATGTTGAAAGTTATATCGATCGTTCTTTTGATCTTTCAAAAGATCCGATGCTTCGCGTGTGCCTTATCAGGATATCTGAAGAAGAGCATGTGCTTGCCATTGTCTTTCATCACATCGCTTTTGATGGATGGTCTATTTCCATTATGGTGAGCGAACTGGTAAATTTTTATAAAAGCTATACAACAAATAGCCTGCCTGCAATAGATGATTTGCCTGTGCAATACGCAGACTATGCCGTGTGGCAGCGCAATTATCTTTCGGGTGAAACATTAGATAAAAAGCTTTCTTACTGGAAAGAAAAAATTGGCGGAGTGGAGCCGCTTGAGCTTCCACTTGATCATCCACGTCCTGCAGAACAAAGTGTTCGCGGCGGGGCTATGCAGTTCTCGGTTAATAAAGGATTACTGGATAAGCTGGAGAGCTTATCGCGCCAGCAGAATGCTACACTTTTTATGACCTTGCTGGGAGTGTTCAAGATGTTGCTGCACCGCTACACCGGACAGGAAGACATTTGTGTGGGCAGCCCTATAGCAGGCCGCCAGCAGCAGGAAGTGCAGGGACTCATCGGTTTTTTTGTAAACACACTCGCACTGCGTTCTTCTGTGAGTGGCAATGCGACTGTGAGATCTTTATTGGAGCAGATCAGGCAAACTACGCTCGAGGCCTATGAGCACCAGCAGGTGCCATTTGAAAAAGTAGTGGATGCATTGGGTGTGGAGCGCGACATGAGCCGCACACCTGTGTTCCAGGTAAGCTTTGGTTTGCAGAATATGCCGGAGAGTGAAGAGTTGGACCTTGGCGGCGTAAGCCTGAGTCCATTTGGCTCGGGGCAGGTGACAGCTATGTTCGACCTCAGCCTGGATGCCGTTACTTCTGAAGAAGGACTGCACATGAGGTTTAACTATTGCAAAGACCTTTTTGAAGAAACAACCATACAGCAAATAGCGGTTCATTATGAAAACCTGCTCAACGCGGTTGCTGATAATATCGATAGCTCTATTGCAGATTTGCCAATGCTGTCGCAGAGTGAACAACATCAACTGATCCATGAGTTCAATAATACCGCCGTAAATTATCCGGAGCATAAAACCATCATCGACTTATTCAAAGAGCAGGTTAAAAAAACACCGAAGGCAATTGCGGTAATAGTAGAAAACGAGCAGCTTTCTTATCGTGAACTCGATAAACGGTCCAACCAGTTAGCGCATTACTTGCGCAGGATGGGTGTAGATCAGGAAAAATTAGCGGGCATCTGCATGCAGAGAAGCGCTTCATTGATCGTGGCTATGCTGGGCGTATTGAAGGCGGGCGGCGCTTATGTTCCCATCGACCCTGATTATCCTGCAGAGCGTATTGCGCACATGCTGGGCGACAGCAATTGCGGATGGATGATCACCGATGCTGCCAGCGAAAAAATCATCAGCGGCTTTAATCTTCAAAATATACAACTGATCAGCGTTGAGTCTGATGAGGTGCGTGCATGCCCTGAAACAAAATTGAAGAACGCTTTATCGCTATCTTCCGTTGCGTACGTGATTTATACATCAGGTTCTACGGGTAAGCCGAAAGGAGTGGTCATTGAACATGCAAGCCTGTTCAATTATGTACTGAATGTAAAAGAGACATTTGCGATCACTGCGGCTGACAGGATCATTCAGCATTCATCCATTTCTTTCGATTCAACTGTAGAAGAAATATATCCCGCACTTATAAGCGGCGCTGCCATCCAGGTTGTAAAAGAAGGCGGCCGCGATATCGATACGATAAAGAAATACATTCAAGAGCAGGGCACTACTATTTTAAGTTGTACGCCCATGATGCTGGAGTGGCTGAACAGGGAGCTTAATACCATAGCAAACCTTCGCTGGATATTGGTAGGAGGTGATGTGTTGCATGCAAAACAGATAAACAAACTGTTTACGAAAGTGCCTGTTGTAAATACGTATGGCCCGAGCGAAGCGACCGTTTGTGCTACGTATTATTTTATAGACGATCTGAACCGTGCATCAGATATCGGCAAACCTATTGCCAATACGAATGTTTATGTGCTCGATGCTTACGGCAAGCTGGTTCCACAGGGCGTAGCTGGTGAGCTTCATATTGGTGGCGTGCAGGTGGCAAGAGGATACCTGAACCTGCCAGAGCTCACTCAACAGAAGTTTATTGTCTTAAACGATAAATTGTTCGGTACGCATCCTGTTCGTTTATATAGGACCGGCGACCGTGTAAGATGGAGACGTGATGGC
>JBAVMD010000730.1:0-11764 GCA_049689695.1 Chitinophagaceae bacterium
ATCCTAAAAGATCCTGATCCCGATAGCTATCGGGACGCGTTCCCTTCATAATTCTATCTTATCGAAATATAATAAAATATGGTCCTTTAAAAAATACTCCTGTTGTATCATATCCATCACCGGCAGCGGCTTCAGTTGCCTGAAATGCGGCCAGCCTTCTTCATCGGTGTGGTCAAATTCATAATAGCCGCTTTGCGCCAGCAGGCTGCATACGGCCAGGTGCATCAGGTCCTGTTTCTGCTCTTTGCTGAATTTCGCTTTTATCTGTCCGAACTCCTGTATGCCTATCAGGAAAAGCACCGCTTCCATATCGGGCTTTTTCCCAAACCGGTCTATCAGTTTTTCTTCCAGCTTCCACCACCTTGCCTGTAGATCATCTTTTAACTGCATGCGCAAAGTTAATTAGCAAATGGCTCAATTGCGCAATTAGCAAATTGGTTTCGCCGTCAATTTTAAGTGTTGGGGTTTGGCATTCCACCGTATAATCTTCGAATTGTCGCATTTGCTAATTTTCACATTCAGTAATTGCTCCTATTTTTGCCGCTCAATTTATTCACCATGTTGCAGTTGAATATTATCAGGCAAAACCCGGATGCAGTGAAGCAAAGGCTGGCAGTAAAATATTTTGCACAACCTGAGCTGATAGATGAGCTTTTGAAATGGGATGAAAAACGCAAGCAATACCAGCATGAGCAGGATACATTGCTTTCTAAAATAAATGCAGCTTCAAAAGAAATAGGCCAGCTGATGAGGAACGATAAGGAAGCTGCTGAAAATAAAAAGCAGGAAGTGGCTGCGTGGAAAGCACAGTTAAGCCCTGATAAGCTCAATGAGGCCGAACAGAATATCCAGGCGATCTTATACCTGCTGCCCAATATTCCATCAGAAAAAGTTCCTGAAGGCAGAACGCCCGCGGAGAATGTTGTTGTGCGCGAAGGCGGAGAAAAACCTCAATTGCATGCGAATGCCGTTCCCCATTGGGACCTTGCAAAAAAATACAATCTCATAGATTTTGAACTGGGAAATAAGGTTACCGGCAGCGGATTTCCTTTTTACATCAATAAAGGCGCTAAGCTGCAGCGTGCACTGATCTCTTATTTTCTCGATTTTAATACAGCTGCAGGTTATGTTGAATACATGCCGCCATTAATGGTGAATGAAGCATCTGCGCTGGGAACGGGACAGTTGCCAGATAAAGAAGGACAAATGTATTTTGCTGCCGAAGATCAGTACTACCTTATTCCCACATCAGAAGTTCCTGTAACAAATATTTACCGGGATGAAATTTTGAAAGAAGCCGACCTGCCGTTAAAAATGACAGCCTACACTCCTTGCTTCAGGCGCGAAGCCGGCAGCTACGGAAAAGATGTGCGCGGATTGAACCGCCTGCATCAATTTGATAAAGTGGAGATCGTGCAGATCACAGAACCCTCAAAAAGTTACCAGGCGCATGAAGACATGGTGGCGCATGTAGAGAAACTGGTGCAATCATTGGGATTGCCTTACCGCATTCTTGCATTGTGCGGCGGCGACATGAGCTTTGCATCTGCACTTACTTATGATTTTGAAGTGTACAGCGCAGCGCAGGACAAATGGCTGGAGGTAAGCTCTGTTTCTAATTTCGAAACCTTTCAGACCAACCGCTTGAAAACACGTTATAAAGACAGCAATGGAAAAACTCAGCTTGTACATTCGCTGAATGGCAGCTCACTTGCATTGCCGCGCATTGTTGCTGCACTCCTGGAGAACAATCAATTCGAAGGAGGCATACGGCTTCCGGAAGTACTGCATAAATATTTTGGGAGCGATAAACTACAGTAAAAATAAAGTAGTGAGTAGTGAATGGTGAACAGTGAGTTTGTTGCTGGTATACCGCTGACTGCTCACGACTCACTGCTCACCTCTCACCATTCACCACTCACTTCCCCCATTCCCAAATCTTCGTTAAACGAAAAACTCCGTGCATCGTTTAGGATGTTACGCGTCTCATATTTGCTATACCTAACTAAATTGAACCACAATGAAAAAAATTATTACACTCGCACTCATTTCATTTGTATTGATAGCTAGCAAGGCCGATGCTCAGTTAAAGAAAGGAGAAAAAATGCTTGGCGGAAGCATTGCCATTAGTACACAGAAATCTGAAACTGAGTTCCCCGGGTTTCCTGCCAGTGAAACGAAGCAAACATCAATCAGCATTCTTCCTCAACTTGGATTTGGACTGGGCAGCAACTGGATTGCCGGTATTAACGCAGGGGTAAACTATACAAAAGCGGAAGAAGGTACTGAAACCATGAAGATCAACATCTATACGATTGGTGTTTTCGCAAGGAAATTCCATCCTGTTGGGGAGCGATTTGGTTTCTTTGGTGAGGCTTCTGCTGCCTATGGGCGAGGCACTTCAAAGTTCGAAAATGCATCTACAAAACGCAACAACACCACATTTGGCGTTTCCGTTGTTCCCGGCGCTTATTTCAGGGCTAATCGCAGGTTTATCATTGAAGCCGGAATTGGAGGGATACAGTACCTGCATGCGGTATCAGAGCCTTCTAATCCAAACGTACCAGCAAAATCTACTTCGGATATTTTTAATTTTTCACTCACGGATAATTTGAGTTTGGGGTTCAAAGTAATTTTGTAGAAGCTTTGAGCTATGAGCTGTGAGCTGCGAGCAGAGGAAATTCTTGCTCGCAGCTCACAGCTCGCAGCTCATAGCTCGCAGCTTATAGCTCATAGCTCGCAGCTTCCCTGATTCGCCTATTCATCACATAAAACCACGCCGGCGGTATCAGTGACAATATCATCATGCCGGGATAGCCGGTTGGCATTTGCGGAGCATCATTATGATGGCGCAGCACCTGGTATTTGCGGCTGGCAAGGTAATGATGATCACTGTGGCGGGAAAGCTCAAACAGCATCACACGCCCTATTACATGATTGCTGTTCCAGCTGTGCGCAGGCATTGCGCGTTCATATTTTTCTTCGGCTATTTTTTTGCGTTGAAGTCCGTAGTGTTCGATGTAATTGACTGTTTCCAGTAATAATATTCCCATCAGTGCGGCAGCAAGAAAAAACAGGAATACCTGCCAGCCGAACAGCCAGAAAATAATTCCTGCAAAAGCAAGCTGTATCAGTTGAAATTGTATCATTTCATTGTGCAGGCTAATCGCAGGCTTTCCTTTCTTAAGTACTTCTTTTGTAGCGATGCGCCATGCGCTGGTGTAGCTGAAAACAATGGTGCGTACCCAGAAAGTAAATATAGGTTCGCCATAGCGCGCACTGCTGGGATCTTCCGGCGTTGCTACATTTTTATGATGGCCCTTATTGTGTTCGATAAAAAAATGCATGTAGAGGGATGTGAGTAAAGAGATCTTTGCAAGCAGCTGTTCTCCTTTGTTGATCCTGTGACCCAATTCGTGCCCCACATTAATGCCAAACGTGCCGCAAAGCAATCCCATTGTTCCGGCACGGCCAATTTTATCAGCCCAGCTAAGCGCCCCGTCCTGCATAGAATACAGGAAATAAAAAAGCGTAGGCAGCTGCAGTATCACAATGCCGTATAAAATGTAGTCGTACATCTTATCATTCCGTACAATTTCTTCTTCGGCCTCATTAAGATTGGCTGCATCGGGCTTCAGCAGCAGTTCCAGTAAAGGGATCACCACCCACGCATAGATCAAAGGCGCATAGCACATCCATCCGTAAGTTGAAAAGGAATGAAGTGCGCCAAGGTATACAATCAGGGGAGAGAGGTATTTGAAAGCCCGGATGCGCATGATTTAAAGTTAATAAAAACTCCGGGTACAGCCAGACACAAGAAAGCCACTTGTTTTGCAAGTGGCTTTCAAATTATTTAACCGATAGAGGGTCTACCATCCTTGTTTTGCAATGCCAGCTTCTATGGCGGACAGCGCTTTTTGTTCGTTGAGTAATGTGGTCAGCTTATTGCCTTTTCCATCATGCCCCTGGGCCATGTAAGCGCCTTTAGCTGTTTTTGTGATCACCGCATCCTGTATTTCAACGCCTTTCTCTTTTGTCTTAACGTTATATGCCGTCAATTTGATATCTGCCATAGCTCGCTCTGATTTATTAGTTATTTAATTGGATTTTTTAGCCGTTGTTCCGAATGAAATTAAGCATTTTTTCGCTTAGGGAGCTAAGAGTTTTAAACATCCAGCTTAGCGTATTTGGCATGGCTCTCAATGAAATCACGCCTGGGCGCCACTTCATCACCCATGAGCATGCTGAACACAATATCGGCCTCAGCAGCACTTTCAATAGTTACCTGCTTGAGTGTGCGTGTATTTGGGTTCATGGTAGTATCCCATAATTGCTCAGAGTTCATTTCACCCAAACCTTTGTATCGTTGAATGTTCACGCTGTCTTCTTTTCCGGCACCAAGTCTTTCCACCAAGGCTTTGCGCTGTTCCTCCGTCCATGCATAAGCTGAATCCTTTCCTCTTTTCACGAGGTATAAAGGTGGTTGGGCAATGTACACATAACCTTGCTCCACCAATTCTTTCATGTAACGGTAAATGAACGTGAGAATAAGCGTGGCAATGTGGCTTCCATCCACATCGGCATCGGTCATAATAATGAGCTTATGGTAACGAAGCTTAACAATGTTCAATGCTTTAGGGTCATCCACTGTTCCAACGGTTACACCTAACGCGGTATACATGTTCCTGATCTCTTCATTTTCATAGATCCTGTGCTCCATCGCTTTTTCCACGTTCAGGATCTTACCGCGCAAAGGCAATATCGCCTGGAAGCTGCGGTCGCGGCCCTGTTTGGCTGTTCCGCCTGCTGAATCACCCTCAACCAGGAAAAGCTCGCACCTGTCAGGGTTACGATCAGAGCAGTCGGCCAGTTTACCCGGCAATCCGCCTCCGCTGAGCACGCTCTTACGCTGAACCAGCTCCCGCGCCTTACGCGCAGCAGCCCTTGCCTGAGCAGCCAGGATTACTTTCTGAATGATGTTCTTGGCTTCCCTCGGGTTTTCCTCCAGGTACGCCTCCAATACTTTCGATACAGTGGAGTCAACAATACCCATCACCTCATTATTCCCAAGCTTGGTCTTGGTCTGTCCCTCAAACTGTGGTTCGGGAACTTTTACTGAAATGATTGCGCTGAGACCTTCACGGAAGTCATCGCCCTCAATTTCAACCTTTGCTTTTTCAAAATAATTTTGTTTTTCGCCATAGCTCTTGAATACCCGCGTTAATGCACGGCGAAAGCCAGATACGTGCGTTCCGCCTTCAATGGTATTGATGTTGTTGACGTAGGAATAGATATGTTCATTGTAGCTGTCGTTATACACCAGCGCCACTTCTACAGCCACGTTGGTGTGTTCATCATGACCTTCAACAAAAATTATATTCGGGATCAGCGGGCTGCGGCCGGCGTTCTTATCCAGCATCTCCACAAATTCAACAATGCCGCCTTCGCTGTAAAAGTTTTTGGTATAGGTGGTGCCATCTTCGTTTTTCTCGCGCAGGTCGTCAAGGGTAATGCTGATTCCCCTGTTCAGGTAAGCCAGCTCACGCAGCCTGCCTTCGAGAATGTCTTTTTTGTAAATGCCGGTGATGAAGATGGACATATCGGGCCAGAAGTGAACACGTGTGCCCGTTCTTTCGCTTTCGCCTATTTCGCGAACAGGATATTGCGGAACGCCAATGTGGTACTCCTGCTCGAACTTTTTGCCTTCGCGCTCAACAGTTACATGAAGGGTAGAGCTCAGTGCATTTACGCAGCTTACGCCCACACCATGCAAACCTCCTGATACCTTGTAAGTGTTCTTATCAAACTTGCCGCCTGCATGCAGAACGGTCATTACCACTTCCAGGGCTGAACGTTTTTCTTTGGAGTGCATGCCGGTGGGAATGCCACGGCCATCGTCCTGAACACTTACTGAATTGTCTTCGTGAATAGTAACGAAAATATTCTTGCAATAACCCGCTAAAGCTTCATCGATGGAGTTGTCCACTACCTCGTATACGAGGTGGTGAAGGCCTTTCTCACCAATATCGCCAATATACATGGCTGGCCGTTTCCTCACTGCTTCTAACCCTTCTAAAACCTGGATGCTTTCTGCTCCGTAACCATTGCTTGCGAGAGATTGTAATTCTTGTGTTTCCTGACTCATAATTGGCTTGTACCTGCTGATTAAATTCGGACTTGAGAAGAGGCTGCAAAAATACGGTTTTTAAGCGGGTTAATTTGCCCTGAAACGCTTTATTTATCAACTTTTTCAGCCCAATCAGCCAGGCCCTGTACCAAAGCCTTTTTTATCCGTAACAATGTCCTGTATTCCGGCTGCAATAGCGCTCCAGAACATGTTGAAAAACGATTTGCCGGGGGCCCGTTGCCGTCTTACACTGGTGGCTGTGCGAAGTACCCCGTCTTTGGGGTTATCATCCATCACAAACAGGTTGGCGAACATGGTCTTTATTCCTTTCTTTTTGAGCGTATCGCCTTCTTTTTGCAGTATGTTCACCTTTAAACCTTCATACAGCAGGTTCACATTGGCGGTAGCCTCGTTCTCATTACCCGAAACAGAGGCCTCCAGCTGTTTTAAAATTCCCTTTCTGGCCTCTATTTTAGCAATGGCCGATAAAATGGGGTTCAGCCTGTCTGCAGCTATCTGGTTGGCCTTGATCCTCCCCGTGAAGCTTCCCTGGCTATTGGTTAAATCAAAATCGAAATCGGCCTTTACCTCCGCATTCAGGAAACGCCCTGTGATTCCAGCTTTAAATTGCTTGTTGCGGTTAATGAAAGCCGGCAGGTTAGTGAGATTGGAGCCTTTAATGGTAACATCCTCCAAAGACAAATGCGCGGTTTTGCCCGAAGCAGGATTGTATTCACGATAGCTTATTCCAAAATTGTTGAACGTTATCTGCTCAAGCGCAAAGGGCACAAACAGCTTTGCCACTTTTTTGGAGATCACAATTTCGCCATCGTCTGCCTTTCGCGGGGGAAGGGAGCGGTCCATGAACATGTTGGCGGCGCCACTTCCGATGTCTAGCTTCTTTACAATGAGCTGCACATTATCAGACAAAGAAGTTAGCTCCACTCCATCAAATGTGATATCCTTCAGCTGCACCTGGTAACGGGTTTCCTGGTGATCGAATTTCCGGGCGAACTCTTTTTCATCATACCGTGGCTCGGTGTAAAAGGAATCAAGCCTGCCGTTTTTCTTTTTCGAACTGAAGTCGAGACCCTTAATGCCAATGACGTAAAGGCTGTCGTCTGTAATGCGCTTGTACTCTTTCACGCGGATGCGGTAGTCTTCTGCAGTTAATTCAGCATTGCGGGTACCGATGTTGGCAAAATGGATCTTTGAAAGATCGAGGTCAAGGTGCTCAACAGCATTGTGCGTACTTCTCTGGCCGGTATCAATGGCATGGTATTGAACGATGGCATCTTCAAGGCTCAGCGTTCCTATACGCAGGTCTTTCAATTGGTTTGAAACATCGGAAATACCGGCCGATGCGATAGATGAATCGTGCCTCAGATGAATAACGCTGAAATGAGGCTGTTCCATTACCAGTTTGCCGATATGGAGCTGATGACTGTTGAGAAAAGCCAGCCAATGTACATTCCTGAACGCAAGGCGGGAAGTATTTGCCCCCACAACAAGTTTTGGGGCGGTATGCTGTTGCCTCAACCGGGACAGCAAGGTTGTATCGGGTATGAGCTTAACATCGCGGATAATGAGTGTGCCGGTAAGAATATTCACACGTATACCGCTGTATTCAAGCGTATAAAGGCCATGGCTTGCCTTATTGACCGTATTGCTTAAACGGTTGTTGATGGCGGTTTTCAGGTATATATTGACGCCAATAACAGCCAGCATGAGCAAAATGATCAATCCACCCAGAATCATTCCCCAGCGTTTAAGCAAACGACTCCTCTTCGTGTTTTCAACAGGCTGACGGCTCCCCATTTATAGTTTTTTTGTAAAATCTTTCAAATATCAGGCCTCGAAAAGGCGGCCTTTAGGTAAATCAGCCACCTGCCTGTACATTTGCAGCCTCGTATGCACTCGCCTTTAGACATTTTATCCATCGCTTATAAGCAGCCGGTTATGCAGGACGATCTCCAGCTTTTGCAGGAGAAAGAACAGCAGATTCCCGGTTCTGTGCAATACGTTATCAAAAGATACCGCAAGCTGCAACAATGGAATGTGGACGATGCAGGCATGCTGGTGTACCACTATCAGCAAAAAGAGCCTGCGGAGAATTACCTGGAGTTGAAATTCTGTGTATCTGGCAATGTGTATTGCAAAGAGAAGGACATGGAGTGCGATATGTGCAAGCATGGCATTTCACGCTCCTGCACGGACCGGGTTGAAAGCATGGATGTGCTCACCTTCAGGTTCTCGCCTGCGCAGCTTTCACAATTTGTGAAACCGCGTAAACAGAGCATGTTGTCTGATGATGTGCTGGGATTCAGCCACGCATCTTCTTTCTCCAAAATACTTCCGCTGTGCGGTAAAACGCGTTTGGTGCTGGAAGCCATCCTAAACAATACCTATACCGGCAGCCTGGAGAATATTTTCATCAATGCGCAGATGCAGATGCTGCTGCTGTACAGCCTTGACTGTATGCTGGGTGAAAAAGAAGTGGAGACCTTCAGCTGCAAGTTTCTTTCCAATGAAGCAGACCGTGACAAGATCACAAAGGCAAGAGAAATTTTGTTGCAGCAAATCGGCGAGCCGATCACCATTAAAGAACTAAGCCGCAAGGTTGCAATAAACGAATGTTATCTGAAGAAGGGCTTCAAGGAAATGTTCGGCACTACTATCTTCGATTTTTACCAGAGTCAGCGTATGGAGCATGCAAAATATCTTCTCTACGAGAAAGGGCTTAATGTAACTGATGTATCGATGCTGCTGGGTTATTCTTCCATCTCACATTTTTCTACGGCTTTTAAGAAACATACAGGGCTGAAGCCTTGTGAGTTGTTGTTGAGATAAAACGAAAGGGAACGCGGGTCATTAGGATCGGTTAGGATTTTTTAAGATTTGTTCTTGAACCTTTGAGGGTATAAGTAATTGCAGCAACTGATCTTAACAAATCCTAACCGATGCTGATCCCGATAGCTATCGGGACGCGTTCCCTAACCTGGTAAACTATCTCTCTGAACCCGGAGCAATATTTCATAAACCTTTTTCACTTCAGGAATAAATTCGAGTATTGAGATTGCTTTTGAACCTCCTGCATTAAAGGCGTTAAAACTGCCCGGGTTAAAGTTTTGCATGAGCGCGGGACCGAATATGATGGTTCCGCTGCCATCGGCCTTTTCGTTGTAAGTGATATCGGAAATGGTTTTTATGTTGAGCGATTTTATATCGGGCCGCTTGATCCCTGCTTTAATAACTACACGGTCGTTTGTGATTCCATATACGGTGTTCTTTCTTCTGCGCGAATCAGAAATGAACCTGCCAACGGAGATATAGAAACCAATGATGAGAAACGGGATACCAAACAAGGCAAACCAGTAAACTCCCGTAGACAATACGCTTGCTACCCAGAAAATCGCAAAGCCAAACCATACAAGGCTGAAGGGTATGAGAAAAATATCAAAAGGCCTGAATATTACGCCTGCTTTGGGCTTGCCTGTCCATAAAAGCCTTTCGCCATGGCTGAGCGCCGGCCTTAATTCATTTTGTGCTTCAAAGTCCATCAGGTTGGTTTTAGGGTTGTTACAATTCTACTGTTTTTTTTATTAGAACGCAAATGAGCTGCGGGCATGATTATAGCAGAGATTGGTAAGAAGCGCCCGGGGTTGGCGTACTAATTGAAGTAAATAAGGAAACAGTGAACAGTAACCGCTATAAAAGCTTTTTTATGAAACGATTTTTTTTGATGGCAGGCCTGCTGGTGTTCTTATCCGCTGGCGCTCAGCAAACAAACCAATGCGGTATTATCATTCCTCCGCAACGGTCGGGCACCAGTTTTTCATCGGTTTATGAAGCGAGCGGATATATACAAAAGATGCTGGACAGCATTAACTGGAAAGAAAATTTTCTCATACGCGAGCAGAACGGCATCAATAATGCGTACGCCACCATCATTAGAAACAAACGTTATATCGTTTACGATAATAATTTCCTGGAAAACCTCGATTCGTATGCGCGTACTCGGTGGGCTTCTATAAGTGTGCTGGCGCATGAAATGGGACATCATTACAGAAATCATGTTGTAGACGCGCAAGGCAGTACTCCACCCAAAGAAATAGAAGCAGATTATTTTTCAGGCTACGTGATGGAAAAACTGGGTGCAAGCCTTAATGAAGCAATAGCTGCTATGGAGCAGATAGCTTCTCCACGCGCCAGTTCTACGCATCCTGCAAAGGCTGACCGTTTGGCTGCTATTACAAGAGGATGGAATTATGCAAGGGGATTAACAGACAATACTTCTTCCGGCGGAAGCGTACCAAATTCTCCCGCGCCGCAGCCGCAGCAAAACCCTCCACCTTCTTCAAACGATGCAAGCTGGATTTATCTTTCGCTGTATGGCAATACTGATATGACGGTGTATTTATCTGACGATGGAAAAACTTTCAGCGCAGCACCGCTTAAAACCACTCAGCCATTTGTTTTTAAATTTGAAGTATACAGTTATGGATGGCTGCGGTTTACCAACGACAGCAGGGCGAAGACCTTTCGTTTATACCACAATAAAGATTATGCAATTGTATGGAGCCGGCGTACCAATAGCTGGACGGTGATAGAAGTGCCTTAGCCTGATTTGAAATACTAAGATTTTGGTTTTGATCTTGGGTGATCCGGCACTCTTACAAGTTTGTTGGTGGAAGGATCTACGTAAAACTCTTTATACTCTTTAGAGAAATCGCGCACGCCATTTGTCCATATCATTCTTTGTGATCTTTTGTTCCAGGGGTTTCCATCCACCATTTCCACTTTGTCTGCAACAAACCAATAGATCATATCCCTGCGGTCCTGCAGCTTTGTAGGTATGCGGCTGATGATCTCCGAATACACCAGGTCCCAATCCTGTCCTACCTGCCGCCTGAGAAATCTAACCAACAGCCCGAAATTTATCTTACCATAATAGAACTTATCGCTTGATTTAATGCTCTCGCGTTGCGGAAGATTGTCCAGGTCCAATTGTTTTATTGATTTGCGTTCTTCAGAATAGCTAAAGCTCCCAACATATTTACGCCTGCTCCCCGAGGTTTTCATTACACTCATCAGCCATCTTTTATTATGTTGTCTCATAAGCAGATTACTTCTTGTAAGTATTTATTAAAGAATATATTTCGGCCGGATTTTTTTCTAAAAAACCAAGACCAAATTTCTTCTTTGCACCGTTTGCATGGATGATAAGATAGGAAGAACCTTCATCTTGTTCAACATAAATTTTCTCAATTTCATTCCACGCATAACAGCTTGGTTTCCCTTTTTTATAAAGCTCGATGGTTTGTTCCGATAAAACAATAGCTGGTTTATTTTCCCGTATCTGCTTTACAAGACCATAGAAATCGTACACCACATAGATATTTACTGCAAGTGTGATGATTTTAAGCAGGGTTGATCCGCCCACTATAAAAGCGAAATAGTTCATAGATAAAGCCAGTACCAACAGCGCAATGAGGAATAATATAGTTAATGCCTTATTGTAATGTATTTCTACGGAGGCCATCGGAGCTGTTATTTTAGATGGCATAGCGCTTTACGAAAATATATTTTTTACATTATCTATCGTATAATCCATATCCTCATAACTAAGCGCATTAC
>JBAVMD010000731.1:0-4742 GCA_049689695.1 Chitinophagaceae bacterium
TTACTGAATATTATATCTTCTTATCTGAAACCCCAGGAAGGCAGCTTGAATATCAATGGCGTCATACGCACAGTTTTTCAAAAGGATGGTTTGTTTCCCTGGCTTACAGTAGCTGAAAATATCTCAATGGGCCTGCAATCCATTCAAATGGCCAGCCAGCGTGAAAAAGAGCTGGACGAGCTTCTTTCAATGATTCAAATGGAACAATTCCGGGACCATTATCCGCATCAACTGTCAGGAGGCATGAGACAAAAGGTGGAATTGGCGCGGGCGCTCGCGGGAGATTCGAATGTCCTACTGATGGACGAACCTTTTTCTTCACTTGATTACCAAACAAGATTACGATTACGAAAGGAACTTGTGCTTTTACTCGCGAAAAGATGCAGAACAGTGATATTTGTCACGCATGATATCGAAGAAGCGGCTCAACTCGCAGACAGGTTATTAGTTTTGTCAGACCGGCCGGCCCGCATTCGTGATGAGTTCTGTATCGATATACCGAAGCCACGAAACATTACGGACCCCCGGGTAACAGAAGTGGTAAGAAATATTTTAAAAAGAATGGGACTGCAAACAAAGGAAAAAACCAATGATTGCCTGATATGAAATTGACGTCATCCGGCATTTTTGCTGCTGCAGCATTTGTTGTATTGGGCCTGGGTACATTGAGATACCAGCCCTGGAAATTTTTTATACATGAAAGCCCGAATCGCAAAATTGATAAAGTCCAACCAGCTAATGCAAACCGCCAACAACTATTTGTCGGTTTTCTTCCCGTTACTTGCCACCTGACTTGTCCGGTCACAGACTTTGCCTCCAAAAAATCGGCATCAAATACGCAATTCAAATCGAAGATATTCCCGGATTTCCCAACAATAGTCAGTGCATTGCAATCGAAAGAAATACTTGCAACATTTATGACCGTTCCACTTGCAATAAAGCTTCGGGAACAAAATGTACCTATTAAGATCTGTTATCTCGGACATCGTGATGGCTCTGAGATAGTAATTAGTAAAAACAGTAAGGCACGAAGCCTTAAGGACCTCAAGGGCAAAACGATTGCCATCCCAAGTTTGTTCAGCAATCAACATTTTGTAATCCGGAAACTGATGAGCGAATTTCAGTTAAAGGATGGGGATCTGAAGTTTGTTGTTTTGCCACCTCCTGATATGCCGACGTCATTGGCAACCGGATCAATTGACGGATATTTTGTAGGTGAGCCATTCTGCGCGAAAGCGGAAATGGACGGATATGGCCGTGTTTTGTATTATGCAAAAGATATATGGCCAAACTTCATTTCCTGCGCTTTGGTTGTACATGAAGATCTGATCAAAAGCGACCCCGAAGTAGTAGCTGATTTGGTCCGGGGCATTGCCGAGTCTGGACAATGGGCAGAAACACATCGCGCGCAAGCCGCCAGGATAGTAGCGCCTTATTACCGGCAGGATGAAAAAGTTCTCAATTTTGTACTCACGTCCAAACCTCAACGTGTGAGCTATACCCAATTAACACCCGGTGATAACGAAATTCAATCAATTCTTAATATCGGTCATAACCTGGGGTACTTCAAGGCCGAGGTCAATATATCAGGACTGATCGATCGACGGTTTATTCCAGATCAAATTAAAACGGTATCGATTGTTTCAGAATAAAGCCCAGCGCTTCTCACGTGTTTTGTTTTTCAATAGAAAGTCTTCAAGTCCCTGGATCTGGAGGCTTTTTAGTTTTAAGACCTCGCCGGCCGGAACAGGTTTTATCCCATCAAAACAGTTTTTCCCCCTATTTTTAAAATGGAAACATGATTATATTTCCGGTAGATTTTTAAATAACCCTCACTTCACCAATATGAATAAGCTCATCCTAACCACCGCCATCATTTTCACAACAATAACCGCAACCTTCGCCCAGGTGAGCGGCAACCAGGTTTTCGATAGAAATAATAACAGTAGAAACGTGCAGAAAGGAGGGGTGACTAAATTATACCTCTCGGATTCGGCCTTTATTGTTCAGGCAAAAGTGCTCAAGAATGTGAAAGCGGATTATTATATCGCTGCTTTCGGTTTAAGCCAGGAAGCTGCTACTGTAACAGGCGGCAATACGCAGATCAACGCAAGGATCAAAAGTTTCATCGACAACATCAAAAAATCCGGCATCAACGAACAGGATATCTATACTGATATGATCGCTCAATACCGGGTATATGATCTTAAAAGAAATGTACGCAATGCCATTGCAGAATACCTGAAAGGATATGAGCTTAGCAAGAACGTTATTGTGAAGTACAATAAACCAGCCCAGATTGAACAATTGCTTACGCTCGCATCGCGCGACAGTATTTTCGACCTCATCAAAGTAGACTATATGGTAGATGATGTTTCCAGGGTATACGATGAACTTTTTCAAGCGGCAACAGAAGTAATAAAAAAGAAGAAAGACCTGTACGTAAAGCTCACGTCAGCCAACATTTTACCGGAGGCGCAGATCTATGGTGAGGAATTTATCTCTTATTACCCCGATGGAATGTACAGAAACTACAAAGCGTTCTCTTCAAATTTTTATGAAAGCTATTCGGGAGAGAACGAGCGTAAAGAAGCAATGAAAAAATTCGAAACATTTTATTACGATAAAATAGATTACTCCGGGTTTGATAAGATCATCAATCCATCGGTACTTGAACCTGTTGTAGAGTTTGGCCTAACCCTCCAGGTAAAATATAATATTAAACCGGCCAGATAATTATTGAGTGTGCCTGGCAAGATTCTGTTGCGACTTGAAATGATTTACTACAGAATCTTTTTTTCTCCTCGACACTTCTATTTCGCAGCCGTCTTTCAGTTTTACTATTCCCTGCTTTTCATACCCGGAAATATGTATAGGGTTGATGAGATGTGACCTGTGTACGCGAATAAAATTATTATCCCGCAAAACCTTTTCGTACTCAGCAAGATTTTTAGAAGAAAGAAAATTCTTGCCGTTTACAAAGTACAACCTGGTATAATTGCGTTCTGCCTGCAGACGTATGATCTCTTCCAGCAAAACATATTGAATGCCATTGATGCCGGGCAGTGCAAGCGTTAACGGTCTATCGTATTGCCGGCTGATGTTGCGAATGAAATTTCGGTATAATTCCTCGCCGCCGGGAGTGAATTCTTTTTTGGCCTTAAACCGTTCAACAGCCTTTTTCAGATCATTCCCATTGATTGGTTTCAGCAGGTAATCCAGTGCGCTGAAGCGAATGGCCTGAATGGCGTACTCATTAAAGGCTGTTGTGAATATCACTTCGAAATCCCATTTCTTCACTTTAGCAAGCAGATCAAATCCTGTTTCCTGCGGTAACTGAATATCAAGAAACAGAATATCGGGCTCAAAATTGCTAATTAGTGGCAAGGCTTCCGCCACAGAAACGGCAGATACTACGGACGTGATCTCCGGGCAATTTTCTTTGATCAGCCATCGCAGCAATTCAATAGCGGCGGTTTTATCGTCAACGATCATGGCTTTGATCATATTTCTTCATTTGAGTAGTAGGGAATAATGATTCTTACCGATGTGCCTGCCGCCACCCCATTTTTGTATTGATCTTCTATTTCAAAACATGCTTTTTTCAAGGTCTTTTGCTGAAGAAGCTCCAGCCGCTGCTCTACGATCCCGATGCCTTTGCTTTGATGAAGAACAGTTGACAGATTTTTGTGGTTGATGGCTTTTGATGCCGTTCGTCCAATACCATTGTCTTCAATTACACATAAAAGGGAATCTTCGTCATGCTCTTTTATGGTAATGCAAAAACGTTTTTCTCCGGTCTTGTGAATTAACCCATGATTGATGGCGTTTTCTACAAAGGGTTGTAACAGCATGAACGGCACCAGGACTTCTTCCTTTTCGATATCTTCTGCAACATTCACTTCCCACAAAAAAGTTTCATCCAGGCAAAGCGATTCCAGTTCAACATACATGGTGAGAATGCGCAACTCTTCGTCCAGCGTTACCACGGTTTCTTCAGCATAGTTCAGCAATGAGCGCAGGAAACCAGAAAAGATATTGAGGTAATTTGTGGCCTTGTTTACCTGGTTGCTTACGATGAGGTATTGAATAGTAGTAAGAATATTGAACAGAAAATGAGGGTTCATTTGCAGGCGCAGGTTGATAAATTTTGATTCCATCATTTTTCCGTTGAGCACCAGCAGTTCGCTTTCTGCTTTTTTGGTTGCTTCCAATGCTACAGCAGTAGCAATTTTTGAAGCACAAAGAGAAGAAATGGTTTCCAGTGTTTTCAGGTGATGCCTGGTGAAAAAATTCTTTTTCCTGTTTTCTGAATCGATAACGCCGATCACTTTTCCATCGTGAATGATAGGTACTGTAATTTCAGAAAGCCTTATCTCATCGTCAATAATATATCGTGCATCTTTGGATGTGTCGTTTACGATCACAGGGATGCGGGTTTTGGCCACAGCGCCTGTAATGCCATCGCCAACACGTATTTCTATCGGGTTAATAATTTCAAAAGCTTTCCTGCTTTTTGCTCCGTAAGCAGCTTTTTGCACAAGTACATTTTTTTCTTCATTCAGCAGGTAGATCACGCAGTCTTCCAGGCCCAGTCTCGAAATACAATTCCTTGCAATATCCCAAAGAATGGGATCAACAGATGAATCTACCGAACCGGAATAATTAAAATATTCGATGGTGCGTTTCAGTTCGGCCGCTTCTCTTTTTTTGCGGCGATACCGCATTAGGCCCCATATCAT
>JBAVMD010000732.1:0-4366 GCA_049689695.1 Chitinophagaceae bacterium
GGGCAGTATTGTAGTGAATGTGATATCGCTTTTTACCGACCTCGAATATCTTGGAAGCTGGTATTATTACTTTTTCTTCGGGCTGATCGTTTATTATATTGCCATCAACGGTTACAATATCAATAAAGTACCGTTGAAAAGCCTGCGCTTTGATCCCCAATTGCTTCTGGAATACTTAAACCCGCCGCAGCGGCTGTTAGAAGCGCCCGTTACTGAAGATGCCAGTTTTGAAGTGATCGGAGATGTAAAGCAAAAAGATGTTGCAGAAGACAGGTTGTTGAACGAATGGAAGCAAAAGATCGAAAATCTCATCACAAAAGACAAATTATACCAGCAGCCGGAGCTTACTTTAAGCGACCTGGCCAAAAAACTCGGGACCAATACATCCTTATTGAGCCGCGTTATCAATCAATCATTCTCTTTAAATTTCAACGACTATATTAACCATCACCGGGTGGAAGATGTGGTGGAAAAAATGGGGGACCCGGCTTATTCCAATCAAACCCTGTTGTCCATCGCATACGATGCAGGCTTCAATTCAAAATCCACTTTCAACCGGGCATTTCTTAAGTTCAAGAACGCTACACCGAAAGATTATTTCCAAAAACTGAAAGGGTCAAATCATAATTAAGGCCTGTTCTTCTTCAGCGTCATGATTTGACACCTGTTTTTCTCGTATCAAAACATAATATGGGGCGAAACGCCCTGTACACAAGCTTAATTTTCCCTAAAATACTGTTTTATGAAAAAGTTACTGCTGCTGGCTGTCCAGCTTTTACTGATCACGCAGGCCTTCTCCCAGGATGGAGTTGCCGTAAGAGGCGAGATAAAGAATCACCAGGGATTGGCCCTGCCAGACGCGGTGGTGTCTCTTCACCGGTTAAATGACTCTGCGCTTATTAAGGCAGTCCTCACCAATATCTCAGGCCAGTTTACTTTAGATAATGTAAGGACAGGCAATTACCTGGTAAAAATCACCCATGTGAGCTATGAAACTATCTGGGTAAACGACATAGCGGTTGCAGAAACAGGGTTGACGCTCGCCGGCGTGGCACTACAGCCTAAAAGCGGCAAGCTTACAGAAGTAATAGTTGCTGCACGCAGGGCGGTGGTGGACCAGAAGATTGATGCCACGGTAATTAATATCACCGAGTTGGTGCGTAAAGAAGCTCCCAATGCATTTGAGGTGCTGCGCTTTGCGCCTAATGTAAATTTGTCAGACAATGAAGATGCCATCGAAATGTCTGGCAAAAACCTGGTGGAAGTGATGTTGAATGGAAAGCTGGTGCGTTTGTCGGGCCGTGACCTGGTGAAACTGCTTAAATCCATTCCTTCATCTTCCGTTACGCAGGTAGACGTAATGTCGAACCCATCTTCCAAATACGATGTGCAGGGTAATACCGGCATCATCAATATAAAAGTTAAGAGAACAGATGTTGGCATGAATGGCAATCTCAGCGTCAGCCATACGGAAGCCACCAATTACATGGGTGATCTCTCTGCGAATCTTAATTACGGTGTGGGCAAATGGTATTTTACCAGCTATACTGCCTATCATTATGGAAAGTACCAGACCAAAACGCAGCAGGACCGTCTTGCAGGTTCATTGTCAAACCCATTTGTTATTGACAGGGATAATGTGCAGATAGATAAATGGAGCGATCCCGTATTGCGCCTTGGGGCTGATTGGTTCATTTCAAAAAAGCATACGATCGGCGCGCTGGTGGAAATGGAAAAGAGCACCAATACCGCGAGCTATAATACGATTACCAATATCGGCAAGCTGAATGCCGGCTACGACTCGTCTATTTTTACCGTGAGCAATTCACCCAACCAGCGCAAGTGGAATACTTATAATTTGAACTACCGCTTTGAGGATACGCTGGGATCGGAATTTAATTTCGATATCGACAGGTCTTACTACAATAAGAACGACGACAATACCATTACCAACGTGTTCCGTAAATCAGGTTTGTCGAGCGATGGACCGAACAACATCTTCCGTACAAAAACAATTACTGACATCACTACGTTCAAAGCAGATTATGTAAAATCTTACAAATCAAAACTCAAAATTGAAGCCGGCGCCAAAGTTTCATTCGTGAGTACGGATAATAACCAGCTTGCGCAATTCATGAGCACAGGACAGGTGAAGACCGATACTTCCCGCACCAATGCATTCATTTACGATGAGCGCATTCAGGCGGTATACGGCAGTGTGAGCAAAAGTTTCAGACAATGGGGATTGCAGGCGGGATTGCGTGTAGAAAATACGGTGTCAGACGGATTGTCTACCAACCTGAAAAATGTTTCGATCAATAAGCCAGATACAAGTTATCTCAACGTGTTACCATCTTTGTTCCTGAGCTTTAGCCCGAATAAGAATAACAACTTTCGCTTTTCATTTGTGCAGCGTATAGAGCGTCCGGCTTATGAAGACCTGCAGCCCTTCGATTACCAGGTTGACCAGTTCTTTTATCATCTCGGCAATCCGTCGCTCACTGTTCAAAAGAACACGAACCTAGAGCTGAATTATGTATTCAAGAACAAGTTGAATGTAGGCGCGAGCTATGTACATACCACGGATTATTTTACCAGTGTGCTGTTTCAGCAACAAGGCATTCTTTATGAAAGAATAGAAAATGCAGGGCAATCAAAAAACTTCAACCTCAACATCAGTTATCCTATACGTCCAACAAAATGGTGGTCGGCAGAGAACCGTGTAACCATATTCAACAATCGCTTCGAGGGCCCATTATTTGAAGGTTACCTGGATGCAGGCAGATGGTCGTATACTTTATACACCAGCCAGCGTTTCACTTTGCCGGGACAGAACATTCTTCGTGTAACTGCACGCTACAGCGCGCCTAAGCTCAGGCTGTATATGTTCGATCAGGAGAGCGGCTCTTTAAGCGCTTCCATTGGCAGGCAGGTGCTTAACAAAAAAGGAATTTTACGCGTAGGTGCATCAGATGTATTCTTAACGCAGCGCAGGATCACGAAAGTTGATTTCGGCACACTGCGCTATACAGAAAAGAGCACTTGGGAAAGCCGTTCTGTTTTTGTTGAGTTCTCATTGCGCTTCGGCAGCAATAAGATCAAAGGTCCGCGTGAACGCAACACAGGTAACGCAGACGAAAGAGGAAGAACGAAATAAAAGACGCTATTAACGAATCGAAAAACCAGCTATTTTCCAACAACTCACTGTCATCCCGGATTTTGGGATGACAGTGAGTTATTAACTTAACGATACCCTTTCACTATTCACCATTCACTTCTCACACCTCCACTCTCTCATTCTAACATCACTTTTATGAAACCGAAACTTACCCGGGCCTTCGTTATGGCCCTGCTTGTATTTATTGTCATTTACCAGACTGCATTCAACATGCCCGACAAAGAACTGCCTGCGACCAGCGCACAGTTAGGCGAATTATTATTCAACGATAAAATTCTATCCGGCGATAACACCGTGAGCTGTGCCAGTTGTCATAAGCCGCAATTTGCATTTGCCGATACTGTTGCGCGGAGTGAGGGTGTCAATGGTAATCTCACGGGAAGAAATACGCCTACGGCGATGTATCTCGAGAAAAATACAGTGTTGTTCTGGGATGGAAGAGCCGGCAGCCTGGAGCAACAGGCGTCGGGGCCTATCACGAATGAGCATGAAATGAACCTGTCCATTAAACAAGCCGTAAAGAAGCTGAATGCGAATATGTATTACCTGTCTTCCTTCAAAAAAATATATGGCCGTCAGGCTGATTCTACTTTGCTGGTAAGATCTATCGCGGATTTTGAAAGAACACTTTCTTACTACGATGCTCCTTACGATCGTTTTCTGAAAGGCGATGAAAATGCAATGAATGCATCGGCCATCAGGGGATTCGAACTGTTTCACCGGAAAAATTCCTGCGGCAATTCAGCCTGCCATAACGGTACCAGCTTTTTTTCAGACTCGATGGTAAACATTGGAATATTCAATGAAACAGATAAAGGTTTGTTCGACCGCACAAAAAATCCGGCCGACATCGGCAGGTTCAAATCACCCACGTTGCGCAACATCGAGCTAACGGCTCCTTACATGCACGACGGACAGCATAAAACGCTTCGCGAAGTGATAGATTATTATAACGATATGAAGAACTTTCCCTACGAAGGCAATACGCATCCTGATGTAAAAGAGCAACGCGATCATCCACTGAATGAGCAGGAGATCAATGATATCATTGAGTTTTTGAAAGCGCTGACGGATTATAGATTGAAACCTAAGAAAGCGTAAAGCATCCTCCTCTTTACAACTCACTGTCATCCCGAACTGTGCAGCACGTCGCAAGAGTAATGCATCATTTCCCCCGCGCCTCACTGT
>JBAVMD010000733.1:0-10107 GCA_049689695.1 Chitinophagaceae bacterium
CGGCAAGGGCGGGCAGAACGTGAACAAAGTAGAAACGGCTGTTCGTTTGAAACATATTCCCAGTGGTATCATTGTTGAATGTCAGCAGGCGCGCACGCAGGGAGAGAACAGGGAGAAAGCATTGAAAATGCTGAAGAGCCGTTTGTATGAAGAGGAATTACGCAGGAGAGAGGAAATGAAAAATGCCGCTAACGCCAACAAGAAAAAGATCGAATGGGGATCGCAGATACGCTCTTATGTTTTCCATCCTTATAAAATGATCAAGGACCATCGTACAGATTACGAAGTGGGCAATGTGCAACCGGTAATGGACGGAGAATTGGATGGATTTATTAAAGCGTACTTAATGCAATCGAAAGAAGTTGAAAATTAAATTCCTGCTTTAAATCTTTTATTATTAAAAAAATAATATGAATCTCGGTTACTTCAACTATCCTCTTCCGCAGAATGAACCGGTATTGAACTATGCACCTGGTTCAAAGGAAAAAGATACGCTCGTTAAAACTTTGAAGGAATTAAAATCGCAGCAGATGGACATTCCCATGTACATCGGTGGCCAGGAGGTAAGAACAGGAAAGCAAACCCCTATTCATCCTCCTCATGAGATCGCGCATACGCTGGGTAATTTCCATGCCGGTGATGAAAGCCATGTAAAGCAGGCCATCGATGCCGCACTTGCTGCGAAAGAATCATGGGGCAGCCTGAGCTGGGAGAACCGCGCTAATATATTTTTGAAAGCGGCCGATCTCATGGCAGGTAAATACCGTTCTTACATGAACGGCACTACCATGTTGGGGCAAAGCAAGAACGCGTACCAGGCAGAGATCGACAGCGCTTGCGAACTGATAGATTTTCTTCGTTTCAATGTTCATTTTCTTAGCGAGATATACAGGCAGCAACCTATCAGCAGTCAGGGCATGCACAACCGCATGGAATTCCGTGCGCTCGAGGGCTTTGTGCTTGCAGTAACTCCTTTTAATTTCACTGCTATTGGAGGAAATCTTCCCACATCTGCAGCCATGTGCGGCAATGTAGTGGTTTGGAAACCCGCCAATACACAGATCTATTCTGCGCAGATGATCATGCGCATTCTTAAAGAAGCCGGATTACCTGATGGTGTGATCAACCTGATCTATGTTGATGGTCCTACCATTGGCAAGGTTTGCTTTGCCCACCGCCATTTTGCAGGCGTCCATTTTACCGGATCAACCGGTGTGTTCAATAATATGTGGAAGACGATTGGTGAGAACGTTGGCAATTATCAATCTTACCCGCGCATTGTAGGAGAAACCGGTGGAAAGGATTTTGTGATAGCGCATAAAAGCGCCGATCCTGATGTGGTGGTTACTGCGCTTGCAAGAGGAGCTTTTGAATTCCAGGGACAGAAATGTTCTGCCGCTTCTCGCGCATACATACCTTCCAACCTGGCAGATGAGATCAGGCAGAAGCTGATTGATACCATCAAAAGCATGAAGATGGGAACAGTGGAAGACTTCAGCAATTTTGTGAACGCGGTAATTGATGAGAAAAGCTTCGATAAAATAAAAAGTTATATAGACAATGCGGCTAATGATCCTAAAGTAAAGATCATTGTGGGCGGCAATTGTGATAAAACAAAAGGATATTTTATAGAGCCAACCATTATTGAGGCTGAAGACCCGAAGTACATAACAATGTGCGAGGAAATTTTTGGTCCCGTGTTAACTATACACGTTTACGATGCGGAGCAATTTGAAGCCGCGCTGGACCTGGTGGATTCTACATCTCCTTACGCTTTAACGGGCGCCGTTATTGCGAGAGACAGGAGGGCTATTGAATTGGCTACCAATAAACTCAGGAATGCCGCCGGTAATTTTTATATCAACGATAAACCAACGGGCGCAGTGGTTGGCCAGCAGCCTTTTGGAGGCGCCAGGGGATCGGGCACCAACGATAAAGCCGGCTCCATTCTTAACCTCTACCGGTGGCTGAGCGCAAGAACTATCAAGGAGACTTTTAGCTCACCTACTGATTACCGTTACCCGTTCATGGGATAATAATAACAGAAAACTGTTATCGGTTAGTTATTGAAAATCACATATTGATGTGATTTTTTTGTGGACGGCACAATAAAAAAATACATATATGCGATATGATTTATCTGCAAAGATGTATATGTTTGCAGCTTTAAAATCAACCCTAACACAAACATTGAATCATGAAAAAAGTGTTATTCGCTGCGGCTTTAGTAGTTGTGGCTGCGGGCCTGAAGGCCCAGGACAATGGCGCTCAGAACGCCATTAAGCTGAATCCTCTTTCATTGGTATTTGCAACAGGCAACATTGCTTATGAAAGAGCAGTTACTGAAAATTCCTCTGTGCAACTCGGCGTCTTTTATTCTGGTGTATCTATCAGCGGCCTGAAATATACAGGTCTGGGTATTACTCCTGAATATCGTTTTTATTTCGCCGGGAACAGACAGGCACTCAACGGCGTGTATGCCGGACCTTTTGTTCGTTATCAGTCATTCACTCTGAAAGAAAAAGACGGCAACTCTGAAGCAAAGTTTACTTCTTTTGGTGGTGGAGCTGTTATCGGATGGGAAAAGACCTGGGACAGCGGATTTGTGCTTGACATATTTGCAGGACCAGCTTACAATTCTGGTAAAGTGAAAGAAAAAAGTGGAAACTCTGATTTTGACGTTGCCGGCAGCATTGACGGTTTCGGTCTGAGAACAGGTATCACAATTGGTTTTGCTTTCTAAAAAACCGCATGTTAATTTTTTTGAGGCTGTCCCATGGGCAGCCTCTTTTATTT
This sequence comes from Chitinophagaceae bacterium, assembly GCA_049689695.1. Classification (GTDB taxonomy): domain Bacteria; phylum Bacteroidota; class Bacteroidia; order Chitinophagales; family Chitinophagaceae; genus DASPKM01. The sequence goes on from JBAVMD010000733.1 coordinate 2,797, forward strand.
TGATGAATGCAGCCGAAGGCCGCATTAAAAAGAAAATCACGGATTGAAAGAAGGATTTAGGGATTACACGGATTTCGTTTGTTTCTTGTCCGTGTAATCTTTAAATCCTTCTTCAATCCGTGATTATTATTCATCACCGAAGGCGACTAAATATGCTAATCGTTATTTAGCTGCCTTCTTTCCCAGATGTATCTGGAATCCTGCTCCGAACTGGAACGTATTGGTCCTGTCTTCAATACCTTCTCTTTTCATTGAATTATATCCCAGCGTGACCTCGATGGCTGTATTAGGACTTACAAAGATCGCAGGACCTGCCATGATAGAGTACCCATTGATGCTCTGGCTGTTTGATTCATCGCCCTTCATGCTTCCAAAACCATAACTGGCATCAGCAAACACATTTACTTTCTGACCGGCTGGCAGAAAATAATAGCGCAAAAAAGGCGCGATCATCGTACTGCTGAATTTTTCGTCCAGGCTTCCTATTTTTTCAGTGGTTGATTGTACATCAAAACGAATACCACCTGCAAAATTGTCAATGAAAAAATAACCGGCATCTGGCGCAAAGTGAATAGTAGAACTTTTGAAATCTCCGGTCTTGGACGAACTGAACGAAGCATTGCCTCCTGCGAGCCACTGGCCCTGGTTAACCTGTGCAAAGCCTGTCTGGATAAGGATAGTAGCAACTGCTACCATGAAAACTTTTTTCATGCGGATTTTGTTTTTGAGTGAATAAAATTTGCTCGCAAACCTAATATCCGTAAAGTGAAAATGAAAGAGCAGGGAGCTGATTTTTTATTGTGCAGTACGCCCAAAACTTATACGCAATTAAAGTTTTTACTTAGTAATTGATAAGGGTTCGTTTTACGATTACTCTTTACTCATCAGATATTCTCCAGGTATTTATAACCCGCCCCAGTATTCAATAATAGAATAGTTTCATCTTTAGCGATCACCTGGTGTTCTGTCAATTGGAGCAAAGCTTTCCAGACCGCACCACCTTCAGGCGCTGCAAAAATGCCTTCGTGCCTCGCTATTTCATGCACTCCATTTATAATGTCGGTTTCCGATACCGCCATTGCAAATCCATTCGATTGATGTAATACCTGCAGCATGCTGTTCATTCCAAACGGATTGGGAACTGCCAATCCATTTGCCAGCGATGGGTGGCCCTGGTAATTTTTTGCATGGGGAATAGCCCCGTTCCATACCTCCACAACAGGCTTGCAATTTTCTGATTGCACGGCTATCATGCGTGGCAATTTGCCTTTTATCCAACCTAATTCCTGCATTTCTAAGAAAGCTTTCCAGATGCCGATAAGCCCTGTACCGCCGCCGGTGGGATACAGTATCACATCGGGTAGCTGCCAATTGAATTGTTCAGCAATTTCATATCCCATGGTTTTCTTTCCTTCGAGACGATAAGGCTCTTTTAATGTGGACAGATCGAAATAATCATGCTCCGTTTTAAGTTTTGCAACTTCTCTTGCGCAATCGCTTATCAATCCTTCCACTAAGATCAACTCAGCCCCGAACAACCTGCATTCCTGCTGAAATGCCAATGGAGTATGCTTCGGCATTACTACTACAGCTTTCATTCCGGCAGCTGCGCAATATGCACTCAATGCTCCGCCTGCATTGCCTGCGGTTGGAACAATACATGCTGTTATGCCGAACTCTTTTGCTTTTGAGATGGCCATACTGATGCCTCTCGATTTAAAAGAGCCAGTGGGGTTCAGTCCTTCGTCTTTCAGATACAGGTCAGGCAGGGCATATTTTTTTGCAAGATTGTTCAACCGAAGCACAGGCGTCATGCCCTCACCGAGGCTTACAATATTTTGTTCATCAAGCACCGGCAGCATTTCAGCATACCGCCACATATCTGTGCGCCGCCCTTTGAGCAATTCTTTCGGGAAAGAAAAATGTGTGTCGTATTTTGCTATCAGTGGCTGATTGCAGCAGAATGCATAGGTCTGCAGGTGAAAAGGCGCGTATTCTGCGCCGCATTGTGCACACTCCAGCCTTGCTAATTGTGTTCTTTGTTGTGTAGAGATCATAGCCTATTCTTATTCAACGCAAGTTATCAAACTGTATAGCCGGAATGGAGCTGTTTTGCTGATGATCTATAACTTTTTGTTATAATGCTGAAGCGCGAATTTGATAAACAGGTTATTGATCTTGTCGTGCTCGGCGCCTTGCCGCTGCACAAAAAAGAATTCGCGTGTAATGTGCAGGCCGGGAATAGTAAGGCGCACGAGCTCGCCTGTCTTTAATTGTTTTGCAACAGAGCGCAGCGGCAGAAAGCCAAGACAGGTATCACTGAGTAAAAAATTTTTCAATGCTTCTGTTCCACCAAGCGTGATGCCTGCATTGAGATCATTCATGGTGATCTTGCATTTTTCAAGTGCGTCCGTCACTGCCGCCAGCGTGCCCGAACCTCTTTCACGCAATGCAACAGGAATATGCTTCAACTCTGCAGCCGGGATTTTTTTACGTTTGGCCAGCTCACTTTTTGCAGAACAAACCGGTATCACTTCGTCTGTAACAAAGAACTGGTACCTGGCTGAGCTGATCTTATTCCTGCCTTCCATGATCCCGAAATCAATTTCGTGATCAAGCAGCGCTTTGAGGATGTTCTCCGAATTGCGGTTTACCAGCCGCAGCCTGATGTGCGGATATTTCTGGTGAAAGGCTGAAAGTATTTTTGGTATCACATACAAGGCAACTGTAGTGCTGGCGCCTATGACCAGGGAGCCTTTCGCCTGCTGCTGCCCTGCCAGCGTGCTTACTTCAAACTCCATCTGCCGCTGAAGTTCTTTTGCTTTTTTTACATGCTCCAGTAACAGCGCGCCTTCATCGGTCAATAAAATTGAATTTCCTTTTCTTTCGAAGAGCGAGATATGGTATTGCTGTTCCAGCGATTTGATATGCCTGCTGATAGCAGGCTGGCTGATAAAAAGTGTTTCGGCCGCTTTTGAAAAGCTTAGCTGGGTGGCAACTTCATAGAACACCTGGTGGCTGAAACTAATCATAATTAGCAAATTAGCAAATTGCGCAATTCGAAAATGAATTCAGTTCATATAACGCCTTTTTAAAGCGGTAATATGAACGTCATTTTCGAATTGCGCAATTTGCTAATTTGCTAATTACTCATGCACCGCAATAATCGGCACATGACTATGGTATGCCAGGCGCTTTGTATAGCTGCTCCTGAAAACACCACTAAGGAAAGAATGCTTTTTGGGAACGGTGAGAATGAGGTCAATTTCTTTATCTTCCACAAACTGGTTCACAGCATCCATAAAATCGTACATCCTGATAAAATAGAACTGTGGGTTGTGTGCTTGCAAAATAGTTTCCAGCTTGCCGCGCTCCGCTTTATATTCTTCGGTTACTTCAACATAATGCTCATGGTCTACATTCACCACATGCAGGTTGGCCCTGAACAGGTCCAGCACCTTTTGAATAGGTTTTGTAGGCATGGTGCGCTCAACATCTTTAAAATCTGATGTGAGCATGATGTCCTGGATGCCTTTAAATAGTGCCAAGGGAGGAACGATCATCACCGGGCAGGTGCCACGCTCCACCATTTTAAGCGTATTGCTTCCCATGAAGATCTGCTCCAGCCGGGTGCTGCCGGTGATGCCCATAATGATCATGTCAACTGAATTATGACGGGCATAACGGTCAAGGCTGTCAATCAGCGAATTTCCCTCTTCGGCCACACAGGTGATCTGGCAATTTGTGAACCTGCAAAGATCTGTGCGGATGCTCTCCAGCGCCAATTCCATGATCTTATGCCGGCTGTGGTCATCGTCTGACAGGGGGGAGCTGTCTGACCCTACCGCTATTTCATCAGAAAGATTGTATAAAATAATATGAACATCCTGGTATTGCTTTGCGATTTGAGCTGCATACCGGGCCGCGTTTTTAGAAGTCTCTGAAAAGTCCGTTGGAACTAAAAAAGTTTTCATCATTACTTATTTGATGTGCAAAGAAAAGGAATTATTAATTAAAAAGTTGGAGGTTGGAGGTTCGAAGTTGGAGGTTGTTACAAGTACGAAACAACCTCTAACATCCATCCCGATAACTATCGGGACAACCTCCAACTTCTTACATGTCCAAGTCACACTCACTCAAATTGTCCACACAGCCTGCACAATTCGAACGCGGACTGTTTTTTGTGTACAAATCGTGAATAATTAAGAGGTCTGCGAGCTGGTGCCATACTATCTTTCAGCTGTGTTCCGTTACTTTTGTCTCTTACCTAAAAATCTGAAACGGTGCGATTAAAGAGTTTAGAAATCAAAGGGTTTAAAAGCTTCGCTGATAAGACGATCGTTAATTTTGATGAAGGTGTTACAGGTATCATTGGCCCTAACGGCTGCGGTAAATCGAATATTATCGACAGCATTCGCTGGGTAATAGGTGAACAAAAGATCAGCCACCTGCGTTCAGAGAATCTCGAAAGCCTTGTATTCAACGGCTCCCGTACCCGTTCCGCAAGCGGACTTGCAGAAGTGAGCCTCACTTTCGAAAATACCAAGAACCTTCTACCCACCGAATTCAGCACCATCACCATTACCCGGAAATTCTATAAAAGCGGTGAAAGCGAATACCGCCTCAACGACGTACAATGCCGCCTGAAAGACATCCAGAACCTGTTTATGGATACCGGGGTGAGCACAGACAGCTATGCCATCATTGAACTGGGCATGGTAGACGATATTATCAAGGACAAAGAGAACAGTCGCCGCCGCATGCTGGAACAGGCTGCAGGCATCACCATCTATAAAACAAGAAAAAAAGAAGCCAAGCAAAAGCTGGATGCCACTGAACAGGACCTGGCGAGGATAGAAGACCTGCTTTTTGAGATCAACAACCAGCTTAAAAGCCTCGAGAACCAGGCAAAGAAGGCTGAAAAATATTACGAGATCAAAAAGGATTACCGTGAGATCAGCGTTGAGCTGGCAAAAGCGGCCCTGGAAGGCTTCAATATCACGTATCGCGAGCTCAACGAACAATCTGAAGCGGAAACAGATAAAAGAGTAAAGCTAGAAGCCCGGATAGCTTCTGAAGAAGCGGCCATCGAGCAGGAGAAAACCGGCTTTATAGGAAAGGAAAGAGCCCTTCAATCTATGCAGCATGCTTTTAATGACCTGTTGCAAACTTTAAGAAGCCGCGAGAATGACAAGAACCTAGCTTCCCAGCGACTGAATTTCCTGCAGGAAAAAGAGACCAGCCTGCAGGACTTCCTGGACAAAAGCGAAGGCCAGTTGAAAGGACTGGAAGAAAGCATTTCTTTTACACAGGAGCAGGTTGGCGATGAAGAGAATAAGCTCGAAAGCCTGCAACAGCAACTGGACGACCTTAAAACCGATGTTGAACAGAAGCGCCGCGTGTTCGATGAAAAAAGAGTGCATCTTGATTCATTGCGCAGTGAAAACCTCAGCATCCAGCGCAACCAGTTTGAGGCTGAGAAAAAAGTGGCCGTTGCAGATACTTCTATCCAGAACCTCGAGCGATCCCTCGATCAACTCGAGGAAGAGAGAGAAGTTCGTCAAAGCCAGTTGAAGCAGCTGGAAGAAGAAAAAACAGCTAAGGAGCAGGAACTGGAAACACGCAGAACAGACCTGCAGCAATTACAGGAGCAGCAGGACCGCACCAAAGAACAGATACTTCAAACGCAGGCCCAATTGGAAGAACTGCGCCAGCAACTGGCAGATGAAAGTCGTGTACTGGATTCAAAGAAGAATGAGCACGATCTGCTGAAGAGCCTTATCGACTCCATGGAAGGCTACCCGGAGAGCGTAAAATTCCTGCATAACAATACAGGCTGGAACCATGCTGCGCCGATTTTGTCAGACATCATTTATGTGAAGGAAGAATTTCGCGCAGCGGTAGAAAACGTGCTCGATCCTTACCTGAACTATTATGTAGTGAATAATCTTGAAGAAGGCCTGCAGGCGGTACACCTGCTGGACGATAATAAAAAAGGGAAAGCGAATTTCTTTTTGCTGAATAAGTTCACGGAAGAATCGCAGCCCCCTTATCATCAGCCCGACAATACCATTCCGGCAATTGATGTAATTGAAGTAGACCCTCAGTTCCAGCATCTCGCCAATTACCTGTTGGGCAACGTATTCATTGCAGAAAATGAAGATGCGCTTGCCAATAGCAACGGAGCCGTTGTTCTGGAAAAGCATGGTAAATATGTGAAAGGGAAATATGCGCTCACCGGCGGAAGCGTGGGATTATTTGAAGGAAAGAAGATCGGCCGCGCTAAGAACCTGGAAAAGCTGCGCGATGAAATCACCGCACAGGAGAAAGTAGTCGATGGATTGAAAGCAACCATTCAATCGAAACACAACGAAGTAATTGGGTTTAACGAACAATTGAAGGAAAACGCGATACGACAAACGCAGGAAGCCATCAACCAGTTGACCAACCTGGTGTTTTCTTTGGAGAATAAGATCGAGAACCTCCATGCGCAGCAGCAATCGTCACGCATTAAAATAGAAGAGCAGCAACAGAGCCTGCGCGATACCATGACTTCCATTGAAGGCACGCGCAACGAATGGATGAAGCTGGTTACTGCTTTGAACGAATTGCGCGAAACTTTAAGAGGAGCCGAAGATGCCTATAAATCAGTTGAAGCAGAATACAATCATGCCACGGCTGCTTACAACGAGTTTAACCTTCAGGTTACAAGACACCAGAGCAAGATCGCAGGATTGAAGCAGGAGCTTGAATTTAAAAGCAGGCAGCTCAGCAACCTGAAGAACCAGGTGGAGAGCAATCAATCACAATTGAAACAAACGCGCGAAAGCATTGTAGAGAGCGAAGATCTGCTGAACACTGCCGATACCTCATTGATAGATCTGCTTCGCAGGAAAGAAGAAGAAGAGAAAACTTTGAACGAGGCAGACCAGGCATATTATAACCTGCGCAATGAATTGAATGCAAAAGAAAGCGAGCTGCGTCATAAGGTAAAAGAAAAAGAGCAGATAGAGCATTTGCTGGGTGAGATCAAAGACAGGCTGAATGAATTGAAATTGCAGCTCGCGGGTATGAAGGAAAGACTGAGCGTAGAATTCAGGATCAACCTGGATGATATTCTCGATCAGCCCCGCACTTCGGAAACACCGGTTGAAGAACTGCAGGAGAAATCGGACCGTATGAAAAAGCGGCTGGAGAACCTGGGCGAGGTGAACCCAACGGCCATCGAAGCTTTCCAGGAAATGAAAAAACGGTACGAGTTTATCCTTGAACAAAAAAATGACCTGGTAAGTGCGAAGCAAAGTTTGTTGC
>JBAVMD010000734.1:0-5521 GCA_049689695.1 Chitinophagaceae bacterium
GAGTAGCAAATCCGCCCAGTTCAGCATGCTCTACTTTGATAGTATGCCTGCCTCCTAACCTCAGTTTCATTTTCTTATTAGGCGATTCATCGAACTTGTAAAGCGATGGGTTCCATTCGCTTACAATAAAATTTCCATCCAGTATTACCCTTACCGCATCATCCCAGGTAACGGCCAGTTCATATTCCCCAGGCTCCACATCCACCACGGTCTCAGCAGTAGTAAGAAATTGAGTGACCCTCTGTCCTCCTGCATTGATACCGCCCCACCAGGCGAAGTTCAGGTCCCTCACTTTCTGAGTGAGCACAGGTTTGCCTCGTTGCAGTTCATTCACCAGGTCAACATCGTTTACGGGGTTGTTGGTTGAATCGAACCGGAACCATTTAACCTGCCAATCCATGGGTACCCTGGAATCCCGGAACGCAAATTTCCAGGGCTGTCCAGCGGTCACCTTCTGCCCGAAAGGAGTGGTAAGGGCTGCACCCACATATTCCAGTTCGATAAGTATTTCGCCTTTATAATCCGCCTGCTTTTGTGCGGTGAGCACATCCGGGAAGCTACCGCTTGTTTTAAGAAGACCCCTAACCCCTTTGCTGTTCAGCAGGCGCCATTTTCCCTTGGGCCCTATCAATTCAAATTTCAACAGGCCCGATGTGTCAACCGGGTTGGTCCGCCATAATATCGGGTACCTGAAATCGTAAGGGCCCCATTCCGTAATGCGGATATGTTTCCGTCCGCGCGGATGGTTCGCCGGAAGCATTGCCTTTATCGGGTTGGGTATTTTCGGTACATCGTCAGGCTTCATTGCAATATCTATCAAAACATTTTCCTGGCTGGAGTCTACCTCTGGTTTGGACAAGCTGTCCAATTTATAAAGAATGGCATTGCCGGTTTTTACGTTGCCCCAGAGCTTAACATCAGCCGTGTTGATAATATTATATACAATGCTGTCGCCGGTAATAGTATTGGCAACGATTGAGTAGTTCCTGCTTCGCGTATCCCGTTTTTGCGCATATCCCCAGTCCTTAGGTTGCTCTTTACGTGCCCAAAGCCTGATGGACTCTTTATTGCGTTCAAATGTATTTGCATCGATCCTGTTATCCTGCCCATGTTCAATGGCAATAGCAATCCTGTTACGGCTGAACTGGTTTCGCTGGATTATGGTTTTGTAGCTATAGCCTCCCCAAATACCATGATCGCATTCTTCTATGCGGTTGCCATCTATCTTATTCTGGCTGAACGTTACTTCTACCCCATTGGTGGGCGCATGAGAAAAATCATTCTCAGTAAGCAAATTGTTGTTGCATCCGCCTTCACCAGTGTCCATCGTGGTTTGCCCTGCCCATAGAAAAAACCCGTCACCTGAATGGGTAGCCGAATTACGGGCGAAGATGTTATCGTTACATTGTTCGAAAACTAAAATAGCCGCTGAATCCTGGCCGCGGTTATAAACGCCTTCGCTGTGGCCGCGCACATTCCAGTCAAGCTTATTATACAAAATATGGTTCCGGCTGCTGCGGTACATGCCGATACCGATAGCAGAATTGAATGAAAAATTATTGTTGTATATCTTCCCATCGTTGCAAAGCGTAAGCATCAGCGCACATTGACCGCCGGTAACAATGTTGTTATGAACGTTCGCTTCATTGCAATTGCGCAGGTAAATGGCAGCGCCATACCGCAACCATTCGTCTTTTTCATTCTGATGATAGCTCATCCAATCACTGATGTCTTCTTTTTCCTGCGTGCTGTTAAGATGCTGGCGGTAATTATAACTCAGGTCACAACGCTCTATGGTAAGGCCCTGCACATCTCTTCCGATGATCGCCACTTTATACCCGCGGGCATTCAGGTTCTTAATGGTAATGTTCTTACCTCCTTTTACAAGAATGGCCACGCCGTAAAATTCATCGGGGAATTGTTTGTCGTTGCTGCCGCGAAGAACAGCGCCATTGAAATCAACAACAATGTTATCGCCCGATATTTCAATCACCGGAACCTGCACGTCTACCGGCGCATTCAACGCAAATACAGCGCTGCGCACTTTTACGGAAGACGTGATCTTCATTCCTGCTTTGAGATCTGTCATCTGCTGTGCATGAGCAAATGAAGCACACAGGATGAGTAATGTGAAGAGAAGTTTTCGCATGTGAGTAGAGGGTCAGCAGGTCATTGAGTCATTAGGTCATTGATTTACGATTTTGGATTTGGGATTTACGATTTAGGAACTGTAAATCGTAAATCCCAAATCCAAAATCGTAAATCTAAAATCCCTGTTTCGGTCCCGGAGGACAATGTTCTTTCAGGAAATTGGTGAACAGCGTAGATAAATGCTGGAACGTGCCCTCTCCTTCCGAAATGCCGTGTGTACGGTTTGGATAAGGCATGTACTGGAATTGCTTGTTGTGTTTGATCAATTCGTTCAACAGCATGTCTGCATTATTATAATGCACGTTATCATCACCCGTTCCGTGAATGTACAGCAGGCTCCCTTTGAGGTTCTTTGCATAAGTGATTGGCGAACCCTTTATAAAGTCTTCGCGGTTCTCCTGCGGCAAACCCATATAACGTTCCTGGTAAATATTATCGTAGGTGAGCTGGTTGCCAACTGCTGCTACTGATATTCCTGTTTTATATATTTCGGGATACTGGAACATCAGGTTTAACGTAGCCGAGCCGCCACCGCTCCATCCCCACACAGCTATGCGCGCTGTGTCAACATAGGGCCATTTCAATATTTCCTTTGCGGCCATCGCCTGGTCTTTGATGTTTACCAATCCTATTTTACGGTACACGCTCTTTCTCCACGCTCTTCCTTTGGGAACGGGCGTTCCCCTGTTGTCGATGGCAATATAGAAATAACCATCCTTAGCCATGTCTCCCTTGTACAGGAAATTATTCGCGATGCCAAACTGGTCTTTCACTTCCTGTCCCCACGGTTCCGTGTAAACGTAGAATACCACAGGGTATCTTCTTGTTGAATCGAAGTTGGCGGGCTTTACCATCCATGCATCCATTTCAATTCCTTCTTCAGTTTTGATGGTAAAGAAATGCACGTTCACTTTTGATTTGTCTGCTTTTGCTACTGCATCGTTAACTTTTTCCTGTCCGTTCAGGCCTTTATGATCAGGCAATGAAACCCATTCGCTCACGGGCGAAGTATAATGATTATTGAACGTATGAGAAGCATACATGCCTGTAGGCGATACATTGTAATTGTGCGTGCCGGACTGATTGGCAGGCGACAACCTTTCGGGTGATGTGCTTCCATCGAGCTTTGAACGGTACAGGTATTTCTGCGTTGCATTCTGCGGTGAAGCAAAATAGTATACATAGCCGCTTTTTTCATCGATGGCTGAAATGTCCATCACATCCATATCGCCTTTGGTAATAAGCGTTTCGCTTTTGCCATCACGGCTTATGCGGTACAAATGACGCCAGCCGTCTTTTTCGCTGGCCCAGATAAATTCTTTTCCATTGTTGAGCCAGTCCCATCCGCCATACTGGTAATCGAAATCCCAGAGCGGAAGAATGTCTATCCACGCCGCATCTTTTTCTTCATAAACAGTTTTTGCCACGCCTGTTGCAGCATCGCACAACATGATTTTGCTTTCATTCTGCTTGCGGTTAAGATGCTGAATAATTATCTCTTTGCTTCCTGCCCATTCCATGCGTGGCGCATAAGAGCCAAGCGTGGTGTCGTACGGAATGTTCATCCATTTTGTTTTGGCTGATGCAACATCCACTACACCGATCTTAAACGGAGATGGCGCTTCGCCGGCAATGGGATATTCCACCGGTACAGCTACCGGGTAAATAGAATCAGTATTGTTCACCATCAGGTAATCTTTCACTTTTCGTGCATCGATCTGCCAGTAAGCAACGAGTTTGCTGTCGGGGCTCCAGCGAAATCCATCCCTGCAGAAAAATTCTTCTTCATACGCCCAGTCGAATGTGCCGTTAATGAGTTTTCTATGTCCGCCTGTGGTAAGTGGTTTTATGGCTCCGGCGGCAAGGTCTTCCACATATAGATTGTATTCGCTTACATAAGCAACTTTTTTTCCATCGGGAGAAAGTTTTGCAAACATCATGGATGATGCCGGCATACGCTTGCCAATTTGTTTTAGCGAGTTATTGGAAAGGTCAAGCAACCAGTAATCTCCTTTTGTGTTATACCGCCATACTTTTTTTGAATTGGTAAAGATGAGCACACGCTTGCCATCTTCTGTAAAAGTATAATTGTTCACGCCCAGCGGCTTGGTCTGGCCCGAAGGTGTGAGCTTATCTTTTGCTACCACTATCGTTTTGGTATTGGCAGGCAGCGTATACTTTACGATCTCGCCACTTTCCAGCCTGTAATAAGAAGTTCCATCTTTCAGCCATTTCATGCCACCCTGGGCAGAAGCTGAAAACGTAAATACGATAACAAGTAAAAATAAAATGGTTATTCGATTCAGCAGGTTCATATACATAGCAAGTTTAAGCAATGAAAGTAAAGGATTTCGGTGCAATGATAAGTCCCGTTCGAATAAAATATTAAAAAAGGGCTGCGCAAATAATCGGCAGCCCTTTTTTAATTATGGTTTATTCTTACTACTGCTTTAATACTCTCATTGTTCCTATCAGGCGTTTCTTAGTTTCATCATAAATGCTGAGCATGTATATGCCAGCCGCTTGTCCCGGCACTTGCAGGGCTGAAGTAGCCCGGTTTACTACCCGCATTTTATACATCAGCCTTCCCTGCTGGCTGTAGAGCATGATGGTGTAGGTTTTTGATGCATTCAATCCATTCACGGTAAACTTAGACCTGAACGGATTGGGGTTGAGGCTGATAGTCTGGTTGGGAAAGTCAGGATCGACCAATCCAACTGAGCCAAACCTTGTAATTACAATACTGTCTATTGCAGTTTGCTGTGTGTAACAACTGAGGCTTGTTTTCATCCGCACATATATCTTATTTTCTCCCAGCGCAAGCGTACCAGGAGCAAGCGTTAGTGTGCTGGCTGCTCCTTCTGCCTGCAATATGCTTGTAAAGCTTCTGTCTTTGGCAAATGTATAAGCAGGTGATGTGCCGCCTCCTGAAGCATTTGAAGCTGTAATGGTAACCGGATTGTTGTCCTCAATGCTACTCACGCCTGAGGTAAGATTTACATCCGGCGTAACGGCTGCAGCTACAGTAAAGTTTGCTGTAGTAGTTTTTGTTCCGGAGCTGTTTGCGTAAGTAACTTCTATTGAATGATTGCCCGCAGCAAGTGCGCTTACATCAAAACTGAAACTGGTATCAGCCCCAAGTGTCAGATTATTTCCATCCAGTTTAACGGTTACCGTCATGCCGATTCCCTGCGGTGGATAATTGCCCAGTTTTGCTTTCTGCACACCCTGGTTTTTGCAATAATCTGTTGCAAGGTTAACAATCACAGGTTGACCGGGCGCAGGCAATTGCAGCGTAATTTTTATACTGTCGGTATTAAATTGTGATGTAACGCAGGTGCTGCTTGTTCTCATACGCACGTAGATCCAA
>JBAVMD010000735.1:0-16217 GCA_049689695.1 Chitinophagaceae bacterium
CAGCGCGTCTGGAACCAATACTACTGCAGGAGATCGGCCTGGCGGCAACAAGAAAGAAAACGCTGGGTCTTCGCAAAAAAGTAACGGTGCCCAACCTTGCCTCTATCATGTTCCTGGTAGAAGAAAACAACAAAACATTGCTGATGACGGGCGATGGTCATTGGGAAGATATTCTGAAAGGGTTAAAGAGCATAGGCCGGCTGGATAGTAACGGATGCATGCACCTGGATGTATTAAAAGTGCAGCATCATGGCTCGGAGCATAACATCAATGAACAATTTTGTTCGAGCATAACTGCAGACCATTATATTTTGTGCGGCGATGGAGAGCATAGCAATCCTGATCTTGATGTAGTGGAATTAATATTGGCATCACGTACATCCAACCTTGCAAAAACAGCGGAGGCGGGAAATAATTTTACGATGTGGTTCAACAGCAGTTCAGCCGTTACAAAGGCAAATAACAAGGCCCACATGCAAAAAATTGAAAAGATCGTAAAAGGCAAGGCAGTAAAGTTTGACAATGTGCGGTTTAAGTTTATGGAGGAAGGAAAAAGTTTTTTGAATTTGAGTGTGTGATCGTCAGCCTTTAACCCTTCGTCTTAATTCCCGAAGCTTCAAAAAGATAAAGCACCAGGAAAATATAACCGATCAGCAATCCCATCGCTTTAATATAAAAAAATAACAAACCGGGATAGTTGTAAGACCTTCTATACTTCACATCATTTGGATCAGGTGTATCTTCTTCTGCATTCGTCAGGTCTTCAGATGGCATTTTTTGCTGCCGGCTCTTAACGCCTTTTTCATGATCATACAGCACGGTTGTTTGTATAAGAAAGCTGGCAAAATATTGGAGAAAGTCAACCGCGAGCGTCAGGGAAAAGATCATCACTATTATTCTTACATCGGCTGCAAGCAGTGGCTGTGCTTCATCGCTGCTTTTAAAAAGCCAGATGATGGCCAGGCCTGCAATGGTATATTTTCTTACCAGATCGCTGATGCGCTCCGTGTTTTTATTTAGCTGCTCAATCAACTTTGATTTTTCCATCTTAGTCGATTGGTTTATTAGGTTTTTTATTCTGTGGGCCGCCCCAATCTGTATCGTCGTCGGGATCGAAGGATTTATCGAACCGTTCTTTTGTATTTCCTGCAGCGCCATGGGTGCCTGTGTCATAATCGCCATCATTTTCTTCAAGCATGTCAAGCTCATTCTCATCCTCTGCGAGTTCATCTTTAAGATCAACAAGATAATTCTGAATGGCTGTTGGATTATTACTAACGATCTCAATGCCTTTGTCTGACAATATAAGCACCTTGTTATCGTCAGCGAGCTGCGCCTGTAATAAGGCAAGCAATTCTTTTAGCTGCTTTTTCTTAGCGGGATTATTATTGGTGAGTTTAGCGATCGCAGCCTCAAGCTGAGGCGAGAGCTTAGCAGGCATTTTTTTCTAAATATATCAATTTGGGCAGGTAAGTAATAAAAAAACTGGCAGGAACTGACAAAGCCAGCCCCTACCAGTACGGCACAGATTAAGTTTACAATTGCAGTTACGGAAAAAAAATCCAGGCAGATTTAGGCCATTAATTTTTATTTTATATTGAATTGCAAACTGGCTTTACCTTCATAGCAATTGAGTCTACGGCTCTGAATAAACCCAATCGATTATTATGAGAATAGCTACCTATAATGTCAATGGCGTGAACGGGCGGCTGCCTGTGCTGTTGCGTTGGCTGAGTGAAACATCGCCCGATGTTGTTTGCCTGCAGGAATTGAAAGCGCCGCAGGAGAAATTTCCTGAAAAAGCCATACAGGATGCAGGTTACCATGCCATCTGGCATGGACAAAAAAGCTGGAACGGCGTGGCCATCCTGGCGCGCGATCAGCAGCCTGAAGAGATTTGCCGTGTGCTTCCCGGCGATCCCGAGGATAGCCATAGCCGTTATATAGAAGCAATGGTGAATGGCATACGCATTGGTTGTCTCTATTTGCCAAACGGTAATCCTGCCCCTGGTCCAAAATTCGATTACAAGCTGCGATGGTTTGAAAGATTGACCATTCATGCAGCCGATCTTCTCGCATCGAAGAAGCCTGTGATTTTAACGGGAGATTTTAACGTGATGCCTACCGAAAAGGATGTTTATAAACCGGAGCGATGGGTAGATGATGCGCTCTTCAGGCCCGAAACCAGGGCAGCTTTTAAAAAGCTGGTAAGCCAGGGATGGACGGATGCCATACGCAAGTTGTATCCCGATGAAACCATCTACACTTTCTGGGATTATTTCCGCAATGCTTACGAACGCAATGCAGGATTACGGATCGATCATTTCTTACTCAGCCCGCAGCTTGTTAAGAAACTTACCGCGGCAGGTGTTGACCGCGAAGTGCGCGGATGGGAAAAGTCGAGCGACCATGGACCGGTATGGATTGAACTTAAAGACTAAACTATAAAACAAAACCGCCGGAGAAATTTCCGGCGGTTGATGTATAAATTAATAATACCTGCACAGGTTTTACCTGGCATTGCCAAATGCATTTTTCAGGTTGCCTGCAGCAAGCGCCTGCGCATCTTTTGCATCCGGTACTACAGTGGCCATTCCGAAAAACTCGTGAACTACTCCATTATAAAGCTTGTAGTCAACCGTAACACCTGCATCTTTTAATTTATCGGCAAGCATTTTACCTTCTGTCATCAATGGATCGATCTCTGCCGCTATAATGGTAGTAGATGGCAATCCTTTAAGATTAGCTTTCACCAATGATATGCGCGGATCGGCAGCCTTGCTCATATCGCCTAAATAATTTGTAGCAAACCATTCCATCATCGGTTTGTTCAATGGTTTTGCCGCTGCATATTTTTGATAAGATTCGGAATTCATATCGTTATTGGCAACGGGGTAAACCAGTATCTGGTGAACGGGCATCATAATGCCCTTATCTCTTGCCATAATGCTTACATTACAAGCCAGGTTTCCACCGGCGCTTTCACCAGCCACCGCAACCAGTTTAGGATTGCCTTTCAGGCTGGCTGCATTTTTTAACACCCATTGGTAGGCTGCAAAAGCATCATTGTGCGCGGTTGGAAATTTATTCTCCGGTCCCTGACGATAATGAACTGAAACAACTACGGCACCTGTTTGTTCGGCCAGGCTTCTTGCAGATGCATCATATACATTCAGGTCTGCAATCACCCAACCCCCGCCATGATAATACACGATCACCGGGTATGAACTGTCAGAGGTCTTGGGTGTATAAATGCGTGCATGGATGTTTCCTCCTGCTACTGGTATGTCTTTCCCCATGGTATCCACCATCGGCGGAGGCATTGGGATGCTATGTTCGCTCATTACATCCATTACGGCATCGGTCGGTGTATGTTGCCTGCGGGCTTCTGCAGCGCTCAATGTTTCTATGGGTTTATCGCCATAGCTTTGCAGCTTCTCCATAACAACAAGCATTTCATCATCTATATCCGGACCCCAGGCAGGATCTTCTCCTTTAGGTTTGAGATCGGTTGACTTTGCGGCATTGTCTGAATTGGTAGTAATTGATGAACTGTCGCTAACTGTATCATCATGACCTGATGAATTACAGCTAGTCCCTAAAACAGTTGCAAGGGAAATAATTGCTATAGACCACATAACGCGCTTCATAAACGTTGAGTTGATTGTTTAATAATTAATATTGAATTTGAAAACTGATGAAGTGCAAAATCTTCACCACCCGGTTTTGTCAAACCAATAAGACACAATATTTATAGAATACCTGAACAGCAGCGGTATGTTTCTACATAAGAATAGATGAGCTCCTCAAAAGCTGGGAGCTTCGAGCTTTGAGCTGCGAGCCACGAGCTTCGAGCTTCGAGCAGAAACAGGTTCTTCTTGCTCGCAGCTCGAAGCTCAAAGCTCAAAGCTTCAAAAAGATCATAATTTAATCCTCTTCACACAAACCATATCAATAGCTAATGCGTACATGCTACAGCAATTGCAGCGAGCTATGGCGCTTAAACTTACACCCGTTTTTTTATTGTTGATTATTACAGTCGTGGGCTGTTTTGAATCCACTGCGCAAAGTATGCGTGGGAAGGTGGTCTATGTTTCCCCGTCCCGGGAGGTTAAATTTAAATTCCGCTTTATTCTTGATAATTACAGTTTTGTTGAAAAGAGCCAGGCTGGCTTATTTAAAGTTCAGCCGGGCAGCAAAACTCTTGTGATAAGCAGCGTAGTCCAGAATTTCAAACCGGTAAACCTGGTGATCACAGAAGGCGAAAACACCCATTTGCTCATACTTACTTATAAAGAAAACCTCAATGAGGCAACTGAAATAATTTATGATTTCTCCATCAGGCAAAACCTTCCAGCAGAGCCAACAAATAAGTATATAGTTGAAAAGCGCCCGCCTGCAAAATCTCTTAAACCCGAAATACTTAATGTTCGCCTTCAGCAAATGAATGGTGCCGTACCGTACAGCGAAGCTGTGAGTAAATCTTTTACGCAGGCGCAAGTTTTAGTTGCCAAGCAACTGACATCAGAAAACCTCACGACCATAGATCCGCCAAACAGCCTTACTTTCAATACCGCGATGGATTATTACCGCAAAGCGCAGAAGCTCCGGAGTGAGCGTGAATATGCTGATAGTTACAAAATGTTTGAGAAGTTCCTTCAATTGGCAACCGGCGCTGATCTGGGCGTCTCTTCTGCCGACCATATTTACTACATCAACGAAGCAAAGAATTATGTTACTGGCTTTCGAAATTACCTGTCTATGCCCAAAACCATGTCAGCGCCTAAAAGGCAAAAGCCATAGCAATTTTACTAATCAATAATAGCAAAATTACCGCTTAACTATTCTTAATCAACGGCATAGCTTTTGCAGGATATTATTGTTGAGTCCGGCGTTTTGAATGGATTGAAATTTTAATCCCGGGGCAGGGTTTTAATCCGATTTTTTGCGATAAATTCAAAAACTTCAGTTGTTCCTGTAAACGCTGATTGCGTTTGACGCAGCAGTAATAATGGGTAAAATTAAATGGATGGGTTATGATCTTTACACTCAGGTCCGTATTTGTATTGTTGGTTGTGATTGCCTTTGGCGCATTCAGGTCTGACGCACAAAGTGTTCGGGGAAAGGTGATTTATATTTCCCCATCACAGGAAGTTAAATTCAAATTCCGTTCTTCAGTTGAAAATTACAGCTTTGTCAATAAGAACCAGTCGGCGCTTTTTAAAATAAAGTCAGGCAGTAAAAGTCTACAGATAAATAGCATAGCGGAGAATTTCAAAGCAGCCAACCTTGTTATTACCGAAGGCGACAATACCCACTTATTCATTCTTGCCTACAAAAACACCCTTGACGCTGCAACTGAAACCTTTTATGATTTTTCAACCAAAGAAAAATTAGAAACCGAAACGCAAAAGATGACTGCGGGAAAAAAGAGTTTACCCGTAACCAACATCCCGGTAAAATATGCAGCATCAGAACAACCATCCGCGCCGGTCATCCAGGCGGTAAACAAAGTTGAAACGAAAACTGAAAAGGTTGAGCCGAAAGCCGAATCCATCGCCGAGCCTAAAGCAGAACTGAAAGCTGCGCCAAAAACTGTTGTAAAACCTGAAGAAAAAAAGCCGGAAGCAAAATATGCCGACCTGGTTGCCCGTGCTGATAAAGCATACCTTGTGCGCAACCTTGACGAAGCCAATGATCTGTATGCAGCAGCCTTGCTATTAAAACCGAATGACAGCTGGAGCATGTCGCAATTGAAAACAATAGAAAGCTCTAAGAATCTACTTAAACTGAAGACTGCTACAGCAGCACGGGATCAGCACACGAAGAAAGATGTGAAGCTTGCAGAAAAATCCACGGCTGCTAAAAGCACCCAGGAGTATTTATCTGAAAAACCGGTTGCCAAAGTGAACAACAAGGCAAACAAAACTGCTGACGCGAAAGAATATCCGGTAATTCAACTGGTAATACCCGATGCCCGCCATGCTGAAATGAAAGATAGCGCAGCCTACGAAAAGTTTATACATCTTGCCGACAGCAATGCGTGGACCGCCAAAAATTACAGGGCAGCATTGAAATGGTATGATTCAGCGCAAAGAATAAAGCCA
Source organism: Chitinophagaceae bacterium (assembly GCA_049689695.1). GTDB lineage: Bacteria > Bacteroidota > Bacteroidia > Chitinophagales > Chitinophagaceae > DASPKM01. Next base: position 6,108 of record JBAVMD010000735.1, read on the forward strand.
CAGTCGTCATACCCTGGAAAACAAATAAAAGTTGTGAAACAATTGCAATCAGAAAGAGATTTAATTACAGCGCGTGAACAACGGACAGCCGCCTTTGACCAGGCACTGAAATCTTACAAGAAAGCAGACACCTTAAGAATGGAACGGAAATATGAAGAGTCCTATAAAGCGTATAGCGCTTTCCTCAGCCAGATGGATACCTCCAAATCCGCCGGTTACATGAGCCGTGAATTGCATTATATTAACGAAGCAAAAGATTATCTCGCCCGCCTTCAAAATTATCTGCCGAAACCTAAAGTGGATAGTGTGGCCAAACCCATTGTTCAGGATGAAAAGAAAGGGAAAAAGAAAAAGAAGAATTGAATATCTGAGTAATCAATCACATCATTGTTGATCCTTTAGGTGAAGATTTGCGGAAAATGCTTCTACCGGCCCTTTGAATGATTTATCGCTGAAAGCAAAAACAACGCTGGCTCCTGTGAGTGTTTTTACCACCACCCGGTTCCATTGGGCCATCAGATACGTTGAATCTTCTTTTGCCGGGCCACTTTTATACAAAGTGATCGTACAAAACGTTCCATCCTTATTTACCATGCTAAACTGCAACCTTGAGGGCAAACTGCTTTTTGTAAAGAAAGGCGGAGGTTGGTAAGTAAACACATCAAAACTGTGGGTTTGGGCAAAGGATGCAGGCGAAAAAATAATGAGAAGGGAAAACAGTAAGCTAAAACGCCTCCTGCTTTTAGAAACCCGGATCGTTTGTAGCTTTTTCATAATGAAGCATTTTAATATTGTAAACCTAATTGAATTGCAAACAGATTTACTCCCCTGAAAAAGGGATATCTGGAAAATGGATAAAAAATCAAGGAAAAAAGGCAAACCTGGAAGCTGCAGACCGGCAAGCCAATAAATGATAGAACAGGATGGCTGGTTTGTTTGTTTTGCTACTTTAGTGACATTGCCTGTTATATGAAACACAAACTTATTTGTTTCCTTGCTGCATTTCTGTTGACTGCCTCATTTTGCTTAGCGCAAGAGAGTTCCGGCAATTACCGTCTGTTCATTGCACCCGGAACGCTCACGGAAAATGCAGTTACGTTGTTGTGGGACAAACAGTATGCAAAAGACAGCGTGTTGTACGAGCTATCGCTTAATGGTAAAGCCCTGGCTTCTACCGGCAAAACGAATTATACCGTCTCTGGTTTATTACCGGTTACTTCTTATACTGTAGAACTTAAGATCAGGGGAAATAAGAACAAGAGTAAAAAAGCAGCAAATAGCTTACGCTTCAAAACGGCTTCAACAGGCAAAATTTATAACATCACAGACTATGGGGCGAAAGACGATACCGCAATTAAAAACACCGTAGCCATCCAGGCCGCTATAGATGCATGTACAGATGGCGGGACCGTATACATTCCCAAAGGCGTATTTATTTCCGGTGCCTTATTTTTAAAAAGCAACATGACCCTTTATATTGAAAAAGGTGGAGTATTGAAAGGTTCTGTTGCGGTGGAAGATTATCTCCCGATGATCCTGAACCGTTTTGAAGGATGGGAATTAAAAACCTATGCAAGTCTTTTGAATGCCGGCACGCTTAATCGCGACGGCAGCTACAATGTAAAGAATCTGCGCATCACAGGAGGTGGTACCATTTCGGGTGGAGGAAGAAGATTGGGCGATGCCATGATCAAAGCAAATGGTATGAGAAGCCGTGGACGTTTGATTTGCCTTTTGAACTGCCAGAATGTAAGCATCTCAGGTCTTACTGTGACCGAGCCTCCCAGTTGGACCATTCATTACATCTACAGCAATAACATCACCTGTCATAATCTTACCATTATAACCAAAGGCATTCGCAACGGTGACGGCATAGACCCTGACTCATCCACTGATTGCTATATTTTCAATTGCACGTTTGATACGGGTGATGATTGTATTGCGATCAAATCAGGCAAGAACCCTGAAGGTTTTTTTGTTGCAAAGCCCACCAGGAATGTAAGAATTACGAATTGTGATTTTATAAGAGGGCATGGCATCTCTATCGGCAGCGAAATGTCGGGCGGTGTAAGCGATGTGCTGGTGCAGGATTGTAAAGCTGGCGCTTTATTGCACGGCATGCAGATAAAAGGCACTAAAGACCGTGGCGGGTATGTAAAAAATGTAACCGTTACCGATTGTCAATTGCTGCAGATCACCATTTTTTCTGCCGTGAACTATAACAACGATGGCGACCCTGCGCCGCAAATACCCACCTTCGAGAATTTTGTGTTTAAGAATATTGATCTGTCCGGCGCTTCTTCAAAAGAACCTGCAATTAATATCAATGGCTTTAAAGATCCTGCACACCACCTAAGGGATGTAAGTTTTACGAATATTATCCTCCCGGAAAATGCAAAGGTTGTTGTTAATGATGCTGAGCGGGTAAAATTTGTAAATGTAAAATCGGCGAGTGGCGCAAAGCCGGAGTATGTGGTAACAAATGGAACTGATATCAGCTACTGAAACGAAATATTTTCTAAGTATCGATATGCTAGATAAAAAAGTCTCCCTGATTAGGAAGACTTTTTTTATCGTGCGGAACAGCGTTCATACTATTTATCCCACCAAAGCTTATCTGCAAGCGATCCTATGTTTGGAACATTCTTACCATTTTTACTTCTTTCACCTGAAGGATATGCCAGCCTGCGAATAAACGAAGTAAGTACAGCGTTTTGCGGAAGGGTAAAATCTTTATACGCATAATCAAACCTGCGCGCATCGTTCCATGCCTCAGGATTTAAATAGGTGGCTATAAATTTTTCTTTCAGGATCAGCGCCCTGGTAAGACTGCCAGCTCCAACCGAGGCTGCAGTTAAATATGCTGTTCGCTCGGCACCGGCAGGCACTTGCAATTTATCCATATTTGCATTTATCCCAGCCAAGTACGCGTTATAAGCCCGTGTTGGATTAGAAACTAAAGCAGCTTCCGCTTCAATGAATTTTACTTCGGCATAAGTTACAATCAAAACCGGTGCTGCATCACTTGTCCACGGAGAACTGATAGCGATATAATTTTCATCCTTAACTGTATTATTTCCCGGCGGCCTGTTACCGGCACCATTTACAGTGCCAACCCAAAGACCATGGGTTGGCGTTGCATTTGGGTCAGTGATTTTTCTGATGCGCGGATCAAATACGCCATAGGTTGTTCCATTCAAATGATCAACTAACTGTTCAGACAACCATCCACCCAACGTTAAGCTGGTATTATTTCTGGCCACTGTGGCCCACGGATTTCTTAACGTAAATGCAGCCATACCCGCATCATCATTATTGGAAGTATACGCATTGTCTACTACAGACAGAACAGCCGCAGCACTATAACCAGCGGTTTTACTTACTTTAATCAGCATTCTTGCTTTTAAAGCATAGGCAGTTTTGATCCAGTTAGCTTTAACTCCTTTATGAATTAAGTCACTGGTGGTTGACAGTATAATTGCGGAGCCGGGCCTTGACAATTGCGCTATTGCAGAATCAAGTAAAACAAGACCAGTTTTATAAAGATCTTCCTGTTTGTCATACATAGGTGTAAGCGAATTAGGACTGAATGCATCTGAAAACGGCGCATCGCCCCACATGTCTGAGACCAAACTCAGATGATACGACAAAAGGATATTTGCTACCCCCGTATAATCATTGGCTCCTTGTTCAATTGACAGGTTCTTAAGATCGGAAATATCTGCCATTGCGTAATACAATGCATCCCATGTACCGGTATGGTCTACTTCCTGGTAAATATCCGAAGCAGCCGAGGCCGATGGGTTTGCCAGGTATTGCACGTAAGTAGAAGTAATGCTGCCTGCATTATAACTATTCAGCCCTGATTTACTCGTAGCAGTACTTAATAAAGAAGGCAGGGAAGGTGTAGTGACCTGGTTAGGGTTATCGTTCAAGTCAAAATAACCCTTTTTGCAACTTTGCAGAACGATAAGTGCGCTGCAAATGAAAAGAAATATTAGTTTATATCTTGTTTGCATAGATATTGTTTTTAGAATCCCAGGTTGATTGAAAATAAAATTGTTCTGGCAGCCGGGTAGGTAAACCCAGCCGAACCATCCACATTGCTGCCGCTATCAGCAGAAACAGATTCAGGATCCAGCCCATAATATTTGGTATAAAGCCATAGATTGTTTCCTGTAACTGAGAAAGTGGCATTCCTGATCACCTTTCCAGGTAACAGGTTTACCGGGAATGAATAGGAAAGGCTTAGAGAACGCAGGCGTACCCATGATGCGTCTGAAACAAAAGGCTCGGAAATTGCACGGTAGTAATTCCGGTAATAGCCTTCGCCATAGGGTACACCATCCGGTCCTGTTCCCTGGTCCAACCATACTCTCTTGGTATTTGGCGTGCCGTCTGCCAATACTCCTTCAAATACTTTATATGATCTGCGGTCAGCAGTGTAATCTGCAATACCAAAAGCTGCAAAGAAATTTTCCAGGCGATTGAATTTTTCAAATCCCCAGCGGGCATCCACGAGAGCAGACACTGTGAAGCTTTTATAGGTGAAAGTATTCGTAAGGCCGCCGACCCAGTCAGGTTGAGAATTGCCTAAAAGTTTCTGACTGGAAACCGGCGCTAATACCGGGAAGCCATTTGCCCCGATTACCATCGGCCTGGATTTATCTGTTCTTGTTGGATCTTCTTTATCAGCACCGTAATAGCGCAGGTAATGTGTACCATAAATATTTCCATACGCTTCGCCTGGTATAAGCTTCATAGTTACCGGGGAATTTAAGTATCCACCACTTGCTCCACCGTAAGGAATTTCAGTAAGCCCTTCTCTTATACTTACAACTTTATTTTTATTAGCAGAGAAATTCAAATTGGCATCCCACTGAAAATTGGCGTTTTTGATTGGAGTGCCTCGCAACATCAGTTCAATACCTTTATTACGCATGCTGCCAGAGTTTACAGCAGCGCGAACATATCCCGTGGCAGAAGAGACATTAACGTTAATAATCTGATCTTCACTTAAAGAATGATAATAAGTGAGATCAAATCCAATCCTGTTTTTTAAGAAGTTCATTTCTAAACCAGCCTCTGTGGTATTCGTAAATTCAGGCCGCAAATTCGGATCTCCTAAATTAGCGCCCCTCGTAAACCCAGTGGTTCCCGCCGGCAAACTGGTATAAGCGGAGTAGCCGGTTGAAGTACTGTAGGGTAAGGCATCTTTACCAATCTTAGCATAGGAAATCCTTGCTTTACCATAGCTGATAAATTCCGGAAGCTTGATGTTCTCAGAAAATAAATAGCTTAAACTCACTGATGGATAAAAGAAAGAATTGTTTGGCTTGCGGAGAGAAGATGTAATGTCATTTCTACCGGTAATTGACAAAAACAAAAAAGTCTTATAATCAAATGTGGCTTCACCAAAAACACCCATCAGCCTGTACTGGCTGCTGTTGTCTGATGATTGCAGTACAGCCGCATTATTTAAATTAAACCAATCATATACATTTAACCTCGATCCTAAAACTCCTTTTGATGAAGTGTTCCTGTCAAATAATTCATGACCAAGACGTAGAGTTGATGAGATGTCCTTAGTTAAGTTTGCAGATAAGGTTGCAATAAATGTGGAGTTAATGGCCCGGTACTTCGTATTGTATTCGCCTACAAATCCTTCAGCATTATCATAAGACCTCTCCCCAACAATACCCCTGAGACCAGGAGCCGTGCGAAAACGGTTTTCGGAATAGGTATCGCCGCCAAAACGATAACTAAAATTCAGCCATGTAGCAGGTGAATAAAGCAATGAAACACCTCCAACAATGCGATCTACGTTATCCTTCAACCGGTTTGTATAGGCGCCATAAATAGGATTATTTGTACCACGCCAGAGTTGCGTACCATCCGGGTTGAGATAATCCTTTACATTCCATCTTCCTGAAAAATAAGCAAGGCTTTCGCCAAAGCGGTCTGCATCATACCGGTACCCGCCGGAATTAGTATAGCTCATATTCACGGTTGCCCTGAGCTTACTGCTTATCCTGACTTCGGTATTTAATCGGGCAGAAATGTTTTTATAATCTGTAAATGGTAACATTCCCTCCTGGTCGAAATAGGATAATGAAGCAAAATACCTGGCTGCTTCCGTACCACCTGTCATGTTTACAGAATGGCGCAATTGTGTACCGGTGTTGTAAGCTTGCTTATAATTATCGTAAATAAAATCCTGGTGAGAAGGATCAGCTGCAACATTCCCCGGGCCTGTCCCAGCTTTTGCTTCAGCAATCGTAGGGCCCCACGCAGGTCCAAGGCCAATGGGTGTATACACTCCTAAAATTCCTGCGGTATATATCTTTTGTATTTCAGGAGTTTTGTTGATCTTATCGAAACCATAAGTACTGCTGACATTTACGCGAATGCCATCACCACGCCCTTTTTTTGTTGTGATCACCACAACCCCGTTCGCGCCGCGTAATCCATACAACGCAGTAGCAGCACCTCCCTTCAACACGTTAATGGTCTCAATATCTTCGGGATTGATATCTGCCGTTCTGTTCCCAACAGATCTTACATTGTATCCCGAGCCCGCTCCTAATGTAGATGTAGAGTTATCTAAAATTATTCCGTCAATTACAAATAATGGGTCATTAGACTGAGTAACATCAATAGAATTTATTCCTCTGACACGGATAGTGGCGCCCTGCCCCGGACCACCACCTACACTGGAAATAGTAACACCGGCCACTTTTCCCTGTAATGCATTTAAAACATTTGGTTGCCGGTTACGGTTTAATTCAGCAGCTTTTACTTCCTGGGTAGCATAGCCCAGGGCTTTTTTATCTTTCGATATACCCAATGCAGTTACTACAACCTCGCTTAGTGCCCCGGCTTCATCCAGTTGAACCGAATAGGAATCTGATTTTCCAATTTTGATTTCCTGGCTGACATAGCCAGTTGCCGAAATAAGCAAAACCGGATTATCGCCTGAAACAGCGATTGAAAATTTACCCGTTTCAGAGGCGGCAACATAAGTTGACGTGCCTTTAAGTTGTATAGTGGCTCCGGGAACTCCCTCGCCCCTGCTATTGGTAATCGTACCACTAAGCAACCTCGTTTGACAGAAAACGCTTAATGGGAGCATGAATAGCGCGCCCATCATAAGGCGGGTTATTATTTTGTTTCGCATACAAGGTTAGTATTTACAGTTAAGAATTGTGCAGAGAGAAAAATGTTCGGTTGTAATAATTGAGTAACTCTTATTGAAGTAGCATGAGAACAGAGGCAAGTGCCGGTTTCAATAATAGCAGATAGTGACACGACCAGTAAAAATAGCGTGATCATTAGCATAAGCAGTTACAATCTGAAGATAAGGAAAAACCGACCTAAAGCCTGATTTTTCCGGCATTTTACCGCAAAAAGAAGCACTGAAGCGGAACTTCGAACAAACAATTCTTAAGAGTGTTGGGGGAAATTCAGGCTGCGCGCAAGTATACTCAGGCTTTATAGGACACGCGTTCATAAAACAAGTTGAACGGAAAAATTTCGATAAAAACAGATTATGCGAAATTCAAAGACTTTCATTCTAGTGTAACTTAACTGGCCCGCCATAGGCGCGCGATGTGAAGGCACCGTCAATCCAATCGAATAAGTAAATACACAATGTTGATAGCGTCAACTTCAGAAGGCAGGGAAGTGAAATAAATGTTGACAATTTATTACCAAGACGTTATGAGGCTCGTTTATCAATATTTCTTTATCGTTCAACCTTGCGATATTGCTCACTAAATCGCTGTGCCGCTGGTCGTTCAACTGAATTCATAAAACGAATCCATCCGCTTATTCTGTTATCAAACTTTCTAATGGATTGGTTAACTTCTGATGCCACGTTATAGTTTTTGTCATATTGCTCCTTGCTGTAGCCTAATTGATGCAACACATGCTCCAAAAGTCCATATTTTTCCATGTAATAAAGTTCCAGTCTCAGATTTCTTTTGGTACGTTTTGTCACACGGGGTCTGATGTGGTCAAAGACGGTAAGGCCAGTCACATACTGCTTGCCGCCGCGCAACATGTATTTAGTCTTATCAGGATTTAGTGAAAATCCGTTCGAAGAGACAATGGCTTCAAGATCATTCAATGCCGGTAAGTCAGTATCAGAAGAAAAATACAGATCGTCGGCGTATCGGGTATAGACACAATAGTTTCCGCAAAGTTTCAAAAATTGTTCATCCATATTTCTTACGATCAGGTTGGAGATCGTCGGACTTGTATTGAAACCCATCGGTAGGAAATTATTCAATGTGACCAACTTAGACAAATGTTCGGATGCAAACCCGGAAAACCCAATACTTGAAAACACCTGTTGCACCATAGTTAGCGAAATGCTTTCAAAAAAATTAGCTATATCAATCGATAAAAGGTTTCTTTTAGCGAGGTGCATAGCTGCATTCGTCCCGATATTTCTTCTCTTTACATATCCATGCACAGCAGATGAATGATCATAGGATTCTATCAAAAAAGAATTAAGAATTTTATGTGTGCTTTTTAACGTGTCGGTTCTAACAGTATAAATTTCACGGTAAGAAGGATTGGAAGTATTCCTTTTCCGTAGGTAAAGCTTTTCAATAATGGAGGTCTGGCCAATTTTTTCTGGCATCTTATCGCCTTTTACACTGTCCAAGATAATATAATCGTCGGCTAAATAAGCGGCTAAAAACTCTTCTTCACATCGCAAAAAATTTGCGAGCTGCTTAAGATTCTTAATGATGGAAGGATTCATGAAAAGCGGGAGTCAAAAGGGTAAGAAAATAGAAATTCATCTTAAACCGGATACGAACTCATATCCGTCTGATTTACCCTAATGACTACCCACTGTAAATTTGCCGAATTTTTTCCACATCATACTCGTCCTTCCTCGTCAAAAATTTATCGGAATGCATCATATTTATAAAAGCTATCTTGGGTTTAACAAGTTCAAAATTATCAATCATGCGCTGCACCTTAGATAAATCTTTTGCTGAAAGAATATTATGAAATATATAATTCATATAATCGGTTGTTGCCAAGCCCAGATTCTCTTTGCCGACAATTTGGTACGACACATCCCCTTGTTTCATGTAAGGCGAAAAATACTCTTCCAAAATTTTTGATTGGTTACTTTCCATAAACTGCAGCTCCTCAAAAATAAAGACATTTCTATTTTGCCGGTTATTAAACCTGCCTTTGAGTAATTTATCAAGTACTAAGAGATATACATGCTTTTCTTTGTTATCGCGGATTAATTCCTTAAAAGGTGATTTGCTTTTATTAATGATGCTAATAAAAGAACGAAAGTTTAGGATCGGCAGAAGAGCAAAAAATCTAGCCCGGACATCAAAATGATTTTCCACTGCATGAAAACCCTGTCTCCGGATGTCTGCGATCATCGGTGCAAAATAAATCTCGTCCTCAAAGCCGCTCAATAGGTTTGAGATACTTTCTTCTATTAACTCCGGTGTATCGGTGCGCGTACAGCCAAGGATAAAGGAATGCGAATCATTTAGTATTCCTCCCGACTCGTCAATATAGAAATAGTTTGTTTTTTTAAAGGTTTGTGCCGGCATAAATTATCCTTATTAAAAATTCTAAATTTAAATAGCCTCACTCTATCTATAGAATACAGATTTAAAGAGTCATGTCAATAGCTAAATCCTCTGAAATGGACCACCTTACATGATAAAAAAATGCAAATGGCAAGAATATAGCTCTTTACATATACTTAAAAGAATGATGAAGAGTTTGATAATCCGGTGAATAAAAAAGACATATAACTAAAAAAGCCACCCGAAGGCGGCTTTAAAGCGTGGAGGTGGCGGGAATCGAACCCGCGTCCAAACATATTCTACAAAAGCTTTCTACATGCTTATTTTGTTATTGATTGTCGGAGATCGGCAGGAAACAAACAAACCAACTGATCCCTTAGCTGTATAGTCTTAAGCAACCCGCACAGCCTTGGGCTGCAGCATCCTGTTTTGTTTTGAGTCGGCGGTGATGCTGGTAACAGGCGAACCTGCAAACACGGCCCTAATGACTATCTAATCACTGATTAGGCAGCCATGGCATACTGAGTATTGCCATTTG
>JBAVMD010000736.1:0-18127 GCA_049689695.1 Chitinophagaceae bacterium
ACCATGAATATTTAGGATAAGCGGGTATTGCTTCCCAGCTTCGTAATTGAGCGGGTAAGTCAATATGCCTTCTATTTCTTTTCCGTCGAAGCTTTTCCAGCGAATGACCTCCGTTTTAGGTACCGGCTTTGTAACGATGTCTGCATTGATGTTGGTGACCTTTACCGGTGAATAATTTGCTGTTGAGCTGATGTATGCTTCGCCCGGCATGGAAGGATTCTGTAAAATAAAACCCCAGTGCGTACGCGTGCTGTTGATCTCCGCAATGCCCAGCAGATCTGTGCTTCCTCTGTTCCATTCTTTTATTCCCTTGCCATCTGCCGACAGTTCGTAAATGCTGTAAAGTGTCTTATTGTTTTCACCTGCATAAAGCGATTTACCATCGGCGCTCCAGGAAATAAGTGTTGTAAGATCGTTTGGTGTAGCCCCGAGTTTTTTTATGGTTCCGCCTTCTGCCGGAATGATCTGCACAAAATTGCGGCCTGCCCATATCACAGGATCTTCGGAGCAGGTGTATGCGATCCATTTTCCATCCGGGCTGAAAATAGGCGAGCCTTCTCCTGCATTGGTATTTGCAATGGATTTCACTTTGCCTGTATTCACTTCCACTAAAGAAATATCGCTGTACAGGTTATCGTTTGCAAGCGGCGTTTTGCCGTGGCTGTAAACGATCCATTTGTTATCAGGGCTCCAGTCAAACGATATCAGGTTCCTGTTTTCTTTGGTAAGATGCGTTTGCTTGCGCTTACCGGCTGAATCTTTTTCATGCAGCCAGGTAACTACCAGGCGGTTTTGCTTATATTCTTCATCAAAATAATACCAATCGTTTTTTGCATTTTTATTCTTTTCTTCCAGGTCGCTGGTAGCATCATTGATAATATATGCTATTGCGTTGCCGTCAGGGCTCCACTGAAAATTACCGACGTTTGTTTTTACGTCTGTGATCTTTTCAGATTCGCCCCCGCTTATGGGAAGCATGTACAGGTTGTTCTTGCCATCACGACTGCTGGTGTAAGCAACCCAGTTACCATCGGGACTCCATTTTGGATTGGAGCTGTTTTTATCGCCTCTTGTAAGCTGTATCACATTGCTACCGTCGGTATTCGAAACAAAAACCTGGTTTATGTATTCGCTGCGTTCATCACTCATTACGGCTTCGCGAACGGTATATAAAACCTTCCTGCCATCCGGCGAAACGCGCACTGCTGTAATATTTTTCATTTGCAGGCATTGTTCGGGGCTCCAATAGGTTTTTGTCTGAGCTAAAGACAATGACGATGAGACCAATAGCAGTAGCAGGAATTTTGAGCGCATAAGCATGTTTTGAGATGAAGGGGAACATACAAATTAGGAAGATGGCTCAAAAAAAACAAACCGCCGGTCAAGAATCACCGATTGTGGGGATGGGTATGCAAAGATTTCACGCAAAGGCGCAAAGATAGGCAAGGGCGCAAAGAAGTCGCGAAACTTTGGGTGGCTTGCTAAACCAGAGGTTTCAACTGGGGGATAAGCTAAAAATCTTTTGCAGGGATTTTGGCGATCTTACCGTTCTTGTCCGCAACGACGAGATAACCGTTTTTATTCTTTTCTTCCTCAATGAGACGTACCCCTGCCATTTGGATTCCTTTTTCAATTAACTCATCCATTTTTTTCCAATAGGCTTTGGAGTTTATGTTTTTATCAGTTCCCATTTCTCAAAGTTGGTCATAAAGCAGTTAAATAAGTCCCTTGCGGGGAATTTGATAATCTTACCATTTTTATCGAAAATGATTCGATAATTAGTCTCTTTCATCTCTTCTGCAATGAGGTTTCTTCTAACTTTCTTAAAGCCTTCAGCAAGCTTCTGAGATATATCCTCAGTTCTAATTTTCTTCATATAGAGTCAAAGATTTTTTATACATGTAAACCCAACCGCAGGCAAGGAGAGAAGCAGAGTTTGCGCAGAGAGTTGCGGATACTCTGCGTTAACTCTGCTTCTCTCCTTGTCTGCGGTAAAAATTTGTTTTATTAAACAACAAGCTAATAATTTATCAACTGCTGTACATACTCATCAAGTCTCGCTCTCGCTAAAAAATTATTCTCCAGCTCAATGCTGAAAGGTATAGGCGTATCAAGTGAGCCGCAACGCATAACAGGTGAGTCCAACATTTCAAAACAATGCTCGCTTATCCAGGCAGCTACTTCGCCTCCGATGCCACCAGTAAGCGTGTCTTCGTGGAGTACAAGTACTTTTCCTGTTTTAGATGCGGCGTCGCGTATCGCATCATAATCCAGGGGCGACAAGGTTCGCAAATCAAGAATATGGATCGAAACATCCAGGTGCTCTGATGCATAGTCCGATGCCCAGTGCACGCCGCTGCCATAGGTAATGATGGTAAGATCATCTCCATGCTGAACCACTCTCGCCTTACCGATCTCTGTTTCATAATAACCCTCTGGCACTGGCCCGGTAATGCTTCTGTACAATGCCTTGTGCTCAAAATACATTACAGGATTGGGATCGTTGATAGCAGCAATGAGTAATCCTTTTGCATCTTCCGGCGTAGAAGGATACACCACCTTCAAACCCGGCGTATGCGCAAACCAGGCTTCGTTGCTTTGAGAATGAAAAGGTCCCGCGCCTACGCCGCCGCCGGCCGGCATGCGTATCACAACATCAGCAGACTGTCCCCAGCGATAATGTATCTTGGCCAGGTTGTTTATGATCTGGTTAAAACCCACGGTTACAAAATCAGCAAACTGCATTTCCATCATGCTTTTGTAACCTTCAAGGCTCAGCCCTAATGCGGCGCCTACAATGGCGCTTTCACACAATGGCGTATTGCGCACCCGCTCCCTGCCAAATTCCTGTACAAATCCCTCCGTTATTTTGAAAGCGCCTCCGTATTCTGCAATATCCTGTCCCATCAGCACAAGGTTATCGTGCTTCTGCATACTTTGGTGAAGACCTTCTTTGATGGCGTCTATCAGCCGCTTTGAGGGAGCTGTGAGCTGTGAGCTGCGAGCTGCGAGGGTTTCCGCTCGCAGCTCATCGCTCGCAGCTCGCGGCTTCGCATAAACATCTTCCAATTCATTTTCTGTATTCACAACTATCGGTTTTGTATCAAAACCAATTTTCAATTCGTTTTCAATATGCCGTTTCAGTTCTTCTCTCGTTTCAATCACACTATCGCTGTTCAATACTTTTTCCTGCAACAGGAACATTTCATAGTTCAGCACCGGATCTTTCTGTCCCCATTCATCGAACAACTCTTTGGGAACATATTTTGTTCCGCTGGCTTCTTCGTGCCCACGCATGCGAAACGTCATGCACTCCACCAGGTAAGGTTTCTGCTCCCTGATGCAATAGTCACGCACGCCTTTAATGGTGTCGTAAACAGCCAGCACATTGTTCCCATCTATTCGTACGCCACCCATGCCATAACCAATGGCTTTATCAACAAGACTTGCGCAACGGTATTGCTCATTAACCGGCGTGCTTAATCCATAGCCATTGTTCTCTATCAGAAATATAACCGGCAGGTCCCAAACTGCAGCCACATTCAAAGCTTCGTGAAAATCACCTTCGCTGGTGCCGCCATCGCCCGTAAATGCAAGTGAAATTTTTTGCTCACGCCTAAGCTTATGCGCCAAGGCAATACCGTCTGCAATAGCAAGCTGCGGACCAAGGTGAGATATCATTCCGCAGATATGGTGTTCCCTTGCTCCAAAATGAAAGCTTCTTTCCCGCCCTTTGCTGTATCCATCAGCGCTGCCCTGCCATTGCATAAACAATTTGCTCAGCGGCATGTTGCGCGAAGTAAACACGCCCAGGTTGCGGTGTAAAGGCATGATCCATTCATCCTCCTGCAGGGCAAGCGCAGCGCCAACGGCTATGCCTTCCTGGCCAATGCCACTGAACCATTTACTGATGCGCCCTTGCCGCAACAACACCAGCATTTTCTCCTCAATAAGGCGGGGAAGCAACAGCTTTTTGTAAATGTTGAGGAGCTGATCGTCTGTAAGCTCTTTTCTTTCAAATTGCATGAACGCAAGTTAATGAGTTACGGGTTAAGAGTTATGAGTTACGAATATCCTGCGTAACGCATAACCCTTAACCCGTAACTTATAATACTACTAATTCATAAAACGCATCCGGCTGCAGGTAACGTTGCGCAACATCCTGCAACTCTTCCGGAGTAATGGTCCTGATGATCTCTACATTATTATAAAAATGTTCTGCCGTAAGTCCGTTGAGAATATAATTCTTCCAGCGCCCTGCTACCTGGAAGGGGCCGTCCAGTTCAGAAAGTATAGAACCAATGAGGTAATTGCGCGTAAGCAACAGCTCGTCATCATCAACCAGCTCCGTACACAGCAGTTCCATTTCTTTATAAATCTCTGCAATGGCGGGCTCGCATACATCACGGCCAGCTTCTGTACTGATCATCAATCCGCTGGCATTGAAATGATTCAGCAGGTAGCTGTGAATGCCATAAGTATATCCTTTCTCTTCGCGGATGTTGTCCATTAATCTCGATCCAAAGAATCCGCCCAATATATTGTTCAGCACCTGCATTTTCGGGAAGTCAGAATGATGCCTGTTTGGAAAAGGCCGCACCAATCGAATACTCCCCTGCATACCGATGCTTTCGTTGGGTATCCTGTATTTTTTTTGCCCAGCAGGTTCAAGTTGGTGTTCTACTTGCGGCAGCGGATGCACATTGAGTGGCAATGTACCGAATGAAGCATCCAATTGATCTGCGAGATCATCGGGCAAAACCCCCGCAGCAATAATAATGCAGCGGCCATTCCGGTAAAACCTGTTGTAAAAAGATTGAAGGTCTTCCCTGTTGAATGTATCATAGTCCCCGATGCGGCTATATCTTCCGTAAGGATGCTGCTCTCCGTAAAGGCAGGCTTCTATCAAACGGTTTGCTACAAATTCATTTTTCTTTAAGTTAACCTGCAGGCGTTGCTGCATGTTCTTTTTAAAAATTGCGATCTCTTCTTCAGGGAACGTAGCTTCTGTTACCAGTTCTGCAATCACCGGTATCAGTTCCTGCACATGCTTTGAAAGGCAATGCAATACTATTTCCGATGTTTCATTGTAGCAATGCCTGTTCAGGTATGCGCCGTAAAATTCAAAGTGTTCGTTGATGCCAAACGCATTGCGTTTGTTGGTGCCGTTCTTCAGCAGGTGGTTGGTTGCAGCAGCCACCAGTGTTTTTTCATCGTACCAGTTACCTGCGTAAAACACCCAGTTGATCATGAGCGTTTCCTGCGTGCCCATATTAAGGGCGTAAACCTCTACTCCATTGCGCAGCACATGTTTCTGATAAGGCGGCAACTCCAATTTCAAATGCACAGCATCTATAATATTTGGAGCGTTTGTTCTGTTTAACATTGAACGATGAGTTTTGTCCCGATAGCTATTTATTAATTACTGCTGTGATAATACAGCGTGTTCGAATTATTATCCTGGAAAATGGTCCTGCTTTCCTGCAGCAATTGCTCCGAGGTAACTGCCTGGTATCTTGCCAGCTCTTTATTCATAAGCGATGCATCGCCCAGCACTTCATAAAATGCCAGGCTTCCTGCGCGGTTGGTGAGGCTCATGTCTTCAAATGCAATCACTGCCTCCGTACGATTTTTCACTTTTACCAGTTCCTTGTCATCAATACCATGCTGTTTCAGTTTATCCAATTCCTCTTCCACCGCACGCTCTGCGTCGTGCATGGTAACTCCCTTGATAAGCTTTCCTTCAATGGTAAGCAATCCTGCATCTACGGTACCGAAATGATAGCATTCGATATTGCTGAATAATTTCTTTTCTTTCACCAGGGCCTGGTACAAACGCGATGAACCGCCTCCGCCCAGGATCTCTGTGATAAGATCGGTTACATAATACCGTTGGTCGAGCCGTGTATAAATATGCCAGTTCTTGTAAAATGCATCGAGCGGCACATTGGCAGTAACTTCCTGCCTGCGCGCTTCAGACTGCGGCGGCTCTTGCGGAAGCGTGCGGATGTACGGCTCTCCTGATGGAATATCGCCGAACCATTTTTCCGCCAGTGCTTTTACCTGGGGAGTATTTACATGCCCTGCAACTACCAATACTGCATTGTTGGGCCGATAGTGACGGAAAAAGAAATTCTTTACATCTTCCAGCTTTGCATTTTCAATATGGCTCAGTTCTTTTCCAATGGTAAGCCAGCGGTAAGGATGCTGCCGGTAGGCCATCTCGCGTATCTTGAACCATACATCGCCGTAAGGTTTGTTCAGATAGCTCTCTTTGAATTCCTCGCAAACCACCTTGCGCTGCACTTCCAGGCTTTTTTCGTTGAAGGCAAGCGAGAGCATGCGGTCGCTTTCAAGCCAGAACGCTGTTTCGAGATTTTCCGAAGGCAGCTGAATGTAATAATTGGTTACATCGCTGCTGGTATATGCATTGTTTTCTCCGCCGGCAAGCTGCAGGGGTGAATCGTAATCAGGAATATTCAGGGAGCCGCCAAACATGAGGTGCTCAAAGAGATGCGCAAAGCCGGTGCGTTGAGGGTCTTCATCCCTCGATCCCACATCATACATAACATTCACTACGGCCATAGGTGTTGAATGATCCTCGTGCACTATTACCCTTAGGCCATTATCTAAAACAAACCTGTCGAAGTGTATCATAGGGTGCAAAAGTACGGGGACGAAGCAATTAAAATCAGTTAATACTTCTCACTTTCAGGATAAGCATAACCGGCCCTTCTGAACGATGTACCAATATCCTGATCTTCTCTCCCACATTCTGCATCATGGTCTTATAGTTCTGAATGTTGCCGGTAAAGTTATTGTTCACTGCCAGGATGATGTCGCCGGGGATGAAACCAGCTTTTTCAGCAGGAGAGCCTTTCATGATGTCTACCACCACAATTTCATTTCCAAGTTTATATATTCCCAGGCCGGTATAGGAGTAATCGAACGGATCACGAAAATGAGAATTCGGAACAAGATAAATGTCCCGCCGATCGTAATTGAGGATCACATTAAACCGGCGCAACAGGTCGTTTCCGATAAGCCCGCCGAGGTATGGATACGCCGTTACATTATACGAGTCCTCGAAAATATAAGTGGGCACTCTTTTAAAACGGTATGGGCCTAGTTTAAAGTCTTTGATGGTTGTAAGCCGCATTTCCATTTTACCGCCGAGTCCTTCCCCCTGGGTAATCACCGGCTTGCGCTTGGGATTAAGCAGGTTGCTGTCTTGTACAAAATCGGTTGATAACAGCAGGCAAAGCCCTGCGCCGGTATCGAAATAAAAGCGCGAATTGATCTCTCTCTGGTCATTCACTTTTGCGGTCTGAATAGGGAGGGTAGCCAATATCGGGCGAAGCAGAAAACCGCCTCTCGGATATTTCATAGTGCCTTTTGAAAATATCTGAATGACAGAGCTGTCGTAATCGATCTTCACAATGTATCTCGATAAAAAGCTGTAGCCCATAATCCCGTCTATCTGCTCACCATAGGCGCTGGTAAGAATTTCATAATCGTTCACGTGAAAGTTCAGACTGTCGAGCGTAAGCCCGGGCAGATGAAGTTTTTGATTATATACAAACCGTACGTTACGAATGCCCGCTATGCCGCGGATGGTGCGGTCAGAAGGTGAAGAGGCAATATTAAGCCGTTCGCAGGTAGCTGAATCCAGCGAAATGCCGCCGCTGCCGGTGTCTAAAATGAAATTAAGGGTGTCAGGATAATTGCCCACTTTGGCCCTTATCAGTATGATGCCGCCGGTAAACTGAATAAATGGAAAGCTCGTGAGCAATTTGGCGGGAGGAGGAATAAATTCTTCCTGGGCCTGGCTTTGCAATGAACTCAGCAGCAGGCATAGCAGCACCACTGCCCAGCCGGCCCTGGCCACCGGTTTAGGATTAGCTGTTTTTACTTTTTTCAATAGCAATTGCATCGTTTTAATCCTGAGGGAAAATTCTGAGCATAGCGGAAGGCCGTATAAATGTACCGATCAAACCCCTAAGTCTCAGACCATTCATAAAAGTTTCTTAGTTTGACATACCCAAGCTTAATTTTGCTGCTTAAACCCGTGAACGTGCAACTTGCGGATCTATATCAAAAAGCCCTCAATTTCGAATTTCTTTCTGTTGAAGAGGGCATGCTGCTGTTTGAGCAGTCCCCGCTTACAGAGCTGATGTTCGTGGCAGATTCCCTCCGGAAAAAACAGGTTCCCCATGGCAAGGTTACCTGGCAGATAGACCGCAATGTAAACACCACCAATGTTTGTATAGCCAATTGTAAATTTTGCAACTTCTATCGCATTCCGGGTCATGCAGAAGCCTATATCACGGATATAGAGACCTATAAAAGAAAGATCGAAGAAACTTTTCGCTTTGGCGGAGACCAGTTGCTGCTGCAGGGCGGCCATCATCCCGGCCTTGGCCTTCAGTTCTATACCGATCTTTTCAGCCAGTTAAAAGAACTCTACCCGGCCCTGAAGCTCCATTGTCTTGGCCCTCCCGAAGTAGCGCATATCTGCAAGCTGGAAAAGAAAAGCCATCGCGAAGTGCTCACGGCCTTAAAGAATGCCGGTCTGGATTCTCTGCCCGGCGCAGGCGCCGAGATATTGGTTGACCGGGTGCGCCGGCTGATCTCCAAAGGAAAATGCGGCGCGCAGGAATGGCTCGATATAATGCATGAAGCGCACAAACTGAACATCACCACCTCGGCTACCATGATGTTTGGCCATGTTGAAACAGTGCAGGAGCGGTTTGAGCACCTTGTTAAACTAAGGGAGGTGCAGAGCCGCAAACCCAATGATGCAAAAGGTTTCCTGGCTTTCATACCATGGACTTTCCAGGACGTTGATACTTTACTCACCCGCATCCGCGGGGTGCAGAACCTCACCAGCCCGGAGGAATATATCAGGATGATAGCCATCAGCCGCATCATGCTTCCCAACGTTAAGAACATCCAGGCCTCCTGGCTTACCGTGGGCAGGCAGGTAGCGCAAATATGCCTGCACGCAGGTGCAAATGATTTTGGAAGCATTATGATAGAAGAGAATGTGGTGAGCGCCGCCGGGGCCCCGCACCGGTTTACCTACCGTTCCATTCAACAGGCCATCAAAGAGGCCGGATTTGAACCACAGCTGCGCAACCAGCAGTATGAATGGAGAGAGATTCCACAGCATATTGAAGAGCAGGTTATTAATTATTGACCCTATCCCTCCCTGCTTGCAGGGAGGGAAGATTCGCAAAGCGAATCAGGGCGGGTTTGGCTTTCTTATTGCAGCATTAATACCGGAACGTTACTAATTTATGAAGACAGGCAAGATTATCAGGCACCGGCATAAATACCATCATTACCTCAACGACGATCTGAAATCAGTAAAAGAAGAGACCTTTTTTAAGATTGTTTTCTCCGATCCCGTTGAAATGGAATCTTTTAAGAAATGGTGTATAGACAATGAAGGCGAATATGATTATGATAAGGACAATAGTTGCCAACGGGGCAGCCTTCCTAAGATCGAAGCTTTCAAAGATGAGATCTGTTGGTGCGATATTATGGGTTTTTACCTGCTTCATGTTGCCGGTTACCAGTTTTATTCAACAATCCACCCGTATAAAGGCGAAGTGTATATAAAAAATGATTAGATATAAGAAATCATTAATATAATATACTGATAGCGTAATCCACATACCATATTACTTCAGGTTTCATTTCTGGCACACCGCATTATATAGACTACCTTCCGGGGAATGGTGAATTTTTTACACGATTCTAGTCCAACTGTCTTTAGTCTTATCAGCTTGATTCATAATAGAAGGGTGGCATCTGAATTGTAATTTCTTTGACATGCATATGAAACCGATTCCCGAAACCACACCGGACTCAGCCAAATTCGATCTGATCTGCTTTTCTCATCTCAGATGGGACTTTGTTTATCAAAGGCCTCAGCACCTGTTCAGCAGGTTTGCAAAACACCTGCGGACATTTTTCATTGAAGAGCCCGTATTCACTGACGGTCCGGAACACCTCAATGTGAGGCTTACCCCGGAAGGCGTGCATGTTGTTATCCCCCAACTCCCGCACGGGTTGTCAGAGGAAGTTATCAACAGCAAACTAAGAGACCTGCTAAACGATTTTCTGTCAGAAAAGGAAATTGAAGATTATGCACTTTGGTATTACACGCCTATGGCGCTTGCTTTCAGCGATCACCTGCAACCTCAGATGATTGTTTATGATTGCATGGATGAACTTTCGGCTTTCAAATTTGCTCCCCCTGCTTTAAAGCAGCGTGAAAAGGAATTACTGGAAAAGGCGGACCTGGTATTTACAGGCGGTGTAAGCTTGTATGAGCACAAGAAGCACCAGCATCATAATATCTATCCTTTTCCCAGCAGCATAGACGGGGAACATTTCGGGCAGGCAAGGGCTATAGTTGCGGACCCTGCAGACCAGCAATCCATTCCTCATCCCCGCTTTGGGTTTTATGGCGTGGTAGATGAGCGTTTCGATATCGAATTGCTGGATAAAGTTTCTGCTGAAAGACCCGAGTGGCATTTTGTGATCCTTGGCCCTGTGGTAAAAATCGATCCGGACCACTTACCTAAAAGAGAGAACATTCATTATCTCGGCGGCAAATCGTACAACGAGCTGCCTGCTTATCTCTCAGGCTGGGATGTAGCGATGATCCTTTTTGCGCGGAACGAATCCACGCGTTTCATCAGTCCCACCAAAACGCCCGAATACCTGTCAGCAGGCAGGCCGGTGATCTCTACCTCTATTAAAGATGTGGTAGACCCCTATGAAAAAAATAAGCTGGTGACTATTGCAGACGAACCTGCAGATTTCATCAGCGCAGCAGAGCAGATTTTAAATGACCCCTCCAGAAAAGAGTGGCTGCAGGAGGTTGATCGCTTTCTTGCAAACAACTCGTGGGACAAAACATGGTCGGCCATGATGCAACTTATGAACATGACTATTAAGGACAAAACAACTACAAACACCAAAAAAACAAAGGAGGCGTATGTTTGATTATTTAATTGTAGGCGCAGGATTCGCTGGCAGCGTGTTGGCTGAAAGGTTGGCCTCGAAAGCAAATAAGAAAGTGTTGCTGATCGACAAAAGGAATCACATAGCAGGCAATACGTATGATTATTATAATAATGATGGTATACTGGTACATAAATATGGTCCGCATATATTCCATACCAATTCAAAAGAAGTCTTTGATTACCTCACATTATTCACAGCGTGGCGTTGGTATGAGCATAAAGTGCTGGCCAGTGTAGACGGGCAACTTGTACCGATACCTATTAACCTGAATACCATCAATTCATTATATGGTTTAAACCTTTCAGCAGATGAAGTGGAAGCTTTTTTATGCTCCAAAGCAGAAAAGCTTACCCGCATTAAAACTTCAGAAGACGTAGTGGTCAGCAAGGTGGGCCGCGAGCTGTATGAAAAATTCTTCAAGGGCTACACGCGTAAGCAATGGGGACTTGACCCATCTGAGCTGGATGCATCTGTTACCGCACGCATACCTACCCGTACTAATAAAGACAACCGTTATTTCACTGACACTTACCAGGCAATGCCATTGAACGGCTATACAAAGATGTTTGAGGAAATGCTGTCGCATCCCAATATCAAGGTAATGCTGAATACGGATTATAAGGAAGTGCAGGATATGATACCTCATAAAAACCTGATCTTTACCGGACCTATCGATAGCTATTTTGATTATTGCTATGGAAAGCTTCCGTACCGTTCGCTTGAGTTCAAATTTGAAACAATGGAAGCAGAGTGCGTACAGCCAACGGGTACCGTGAATTTTCCGAACGAACAACCTTATACAAGAACTACAGAGTTTAAATATCTAACCGGACAGAAGCATGCAAAAACAACGGTAGTGTATGAGTATCCCATGGCAGAGGGAGATCCTTACTACCCGATTCCACGCCCGGAAAATGCAGAGATCTACCGTAAGTACCAGCAATTGGCTTCCACTGTACCCAATGTATATTTTACAGGAAGGCTGGGAACTTACAAATATTATAACATGGATCAGGTAGTGGCGCAGTCTTTGACTTTATATAAGAAATTGATGGAGCAAGAACCTGAAAAACATGTGAATGGAAAGAAATACGTCTTATTACAAGCCTGAGATCTGGGGCGGAGTTGAATGTACGATCAATAGGATAGGAGATGTTTTTAGAGATCAACTCGAATATACCGGATATTACGAACGAGAGAACGATATAGACCTCTTTGCCGGCCTGGGAATAAAAGCTTTTCGCTTTCCTGTATTGTGGGAACGCCATCAGCCTTCCCGGAATTCGGTAATAGACTGGACATGGGCAGATAAGCAGTTGCAGCAACTGCAATCTCATAATATAACACCAATAGCAGGGCTGCTCCATCATGGAAGTGGCCCTGCTTTTACCAACCTGGCAGATGAAAATTTTCCCTCGCTGCTGGCGGAATACGCAGGAAAAGTTGCAGAGAGATTTCCTTTCATAGAATATTATACTCCTGTAAATGAGCCATTGACTACAGCACGCTTCAGCGGGTTGTATGCGCTTTGGTATCCGCATCAAAGGAAAGACAGCAGCTTTGTAACGATGGTGATGAACCAGGCAAAGGGAATTGTGCTGGCCATGCAGGCTATCCGCAAAATAAATCCCAACGCAAAACTGGTCCAAACTGAAGACCTCGGAAAAACATACGCAACAAAGAAACTGCAATACCAAGCCAAGTTCGAGAATAAAAGAAGGTGGCTGGTGTTTGACCTGCTGTGCGGAAGGTTCAATAAAAACCATTCGCTGTGGAGATATTTTATAAAGTATACCGATGAGGCTTCGCTTAATTTCTTTCTTGAAAATCCTTGTCCACCAGACATCATTGGTGCAAATCACTACGTAACCTCGGAGCGGTTTCTCGATCACGATATTCAAAGTTATCCAAGATGCGCTGTAGGCGGCAACCGCCGCAACCGGTATGCTGATGTGGAAGCCGTGCGTGTTAATCACGGACAGGCTTCAGGGTTGAAAGTGTTGATGAAGGAGATGTGGGAGCGATATAAAATCCCTGTTGCTATTACAGAAGTGCAATTGCATTGTCACCGCGATGAACAATTGCGCTGGATGCGGCACGTTTGGAATGCTTGTATCGAACTACAGGCAGATGGGGTAGACATTCGCGCAATTACTGCGTGGTCACTCCTTGGTGCAAAAGGATGGAATACTTTGCTTACAAAAGACGGAGATTACGAATCAGGCGTATTCGATATCAGAAGCGGAGCGCCCAGAATGACGGCTCTCGGGAAACTGATCGGCTCTTTGTCGAATGGCGTGGAAGAAAAATTTCCTTTTTTGAAAGAACAGGGCTGGTGGGAGCGCGACATGCGTTTTATTAAGTCAGCCGACCGGCAAAAATTAAATGGTCATTACGGTGAAGGTGTAAACTCCAATCCTTTGCTTATCATTGGCAAAACGGGTACGCTGGGGCAGGCGTTTGCAAAAATGTGTGAGCTCCGTGCGCTGCCTTACCGTTTGCTGAGCAGGCAGGATGTAGATATTGCAGATGAAAAGCAGATCGAAAAAATCATTGAACTGCATAGACCCTGGGCTATAATAAATGCAGCCGGTTTTGTGCGTGTGGATGATGCAGAAGCGGAAAAAGATGTTTGTTTCATTGCGAACGTAACGGGCCCCGCAAATCTTGCCAGGGTTTGCAGAAGGAAAGGAATACGCTTGATGACATTTTCATCTGACCTGGTGTTCAATGGAGAAAAAAACAATCCTTACACTGAAAGCGATGCAGTATTTCCTTTAAATGTGTACGGTGCAAGTAAAGCAAGAGCAGAGAACATGGTTATGCAGGAATACGCCGATGCCCTGGTGATACGCACAAGCGCATTCTTCGGGCCGTGGGACGAGCATAATTTTGCCACGCATGTGATGAACGCTTTGCAGCAGAACCAGCTATTTAGTGCCACGGATGATGTAACCATTTCGCCAACTTATATTCCGGACCTGGTGCACCATGCACTGGACCTTTTGATAGATGAAGAGAAGCAGATCTGGCATATAAGCAACACGGGAGAAGTTTCCTGGTACGACCTTGCCCGCGAAGTGGCAGGCCGTGCAAAGCTTAACAAAAAACTGATTCAGCCACGCTCACTTCACTCAATGAAATATCCGGCCCCGAGGCCGCTTTACAGCGTTTTGAAAAGTGAAAAAGGGCTTGAGCTGCCTCAGTTGGGCAATGCGCTGGAAAGGTTTTTTTACGATAAAAACGCTGCAGGTCAAGTATTTGTGTAAGACACAAGTACTTGCGTAAGGCACAAGGTTCAAGGTACAAGAAAGCAAGTAAAGAGTAACAAGGTTTAACATCAGCAATCTTATTTCTTTCCTTGCTTCTTGTACCTTGTGCCTTGTGCCTTATCGCCCCTGATTGATGCAACTTTTTCAATCATCTTTTCATCTAAAGAAATCATGAATCGAAACCGCACAACACCCTCTCTCCTTGCATGTATCGTTATGGACGTGCTGGGATATGCTACCTACTCCATTCCTTTCGTTGGAGAGTTGGCAGATATTATATGGGCCCCTGTTTCGGCGCTTATATTTTTCAGGATGTTCGGTGGCTGGAAAGGAGCTTTCGGTGGAATGTTCAACTTTGTTGAAGAGCTTCTGCCGGGCTTAGACTTCATTCCTACTTTCACCCTCACCTGGCTGTGGCAGTATTTTACGAAGACCCAGCAGTTACCGCAGAAGACGATATATGTGAAGTGAGCTGTGAGCTAGGAGCTTTTAGCTGCGAGCAAGAAGCTTGCTGGTTATGGCTAGAAGCTTAATAGCTTGCGGCTTACTGCTCGAAGCTCGCAGCTAAAAGCTCACAGCTTCTCATCCCGTCACAAACCTATAACCCACCCCTTTAATAGTGATGATCTCAAGCGAAGTATCTTCTTTAAGATAAGAGCGGAGCTTGGTGATGTATACGTCGAGGTTGCGGCTGTTGAAGAAAGAATCATTGCCCCATAATAAGGTAAGAATGTCTTTGCGGTCAATGATCTTGTCGCGGTTCTCGTACAATAATTTCAAGAGCTCCGATTCGCGGTAAGAAAGTTTGCGCTCTTCGCCCGAACTGCTCAGCACCTGCCTGTTTAATTGAAAATTATACTTGCCTATCTGAACCGCATCGCCCGTGATCTTTTTTGGAGCTTCAGCATTTCCACGCAATACATTTTTAATCCTGATGATCAGCTCTTCCATGCTGAACGGCTTGCGGATGTAATCGTTGCCCCCGAGTGTAAACCCTTTGATCACATCTTCGGTTTGTGTTTTTGCAGTTAGAAAAATAATAGGCACCGTTTCGTTCACATCTCTTATTTCATCCGCAATAGTAAATCCATCTTTATTGGGAAGCATTACGTCCAACACGCAAATGTCAGGATTGGTCTGACGAAAAAGCGTGAGCACCTTATTGCCATCGCTTTCCATCAACACTTCAAATCCGCGGCTTTCAAGGCTCTCCTTAACGATCTTGCCAAGAAAGGTTTCATCTTCTACATATAATACTTTGGTCTTGCTCATGCGTTCTTTGGCAATTTAACTATAAATCTACTGCCTATGTTTGGCTGGCTCTCTACTTCAATGGAGCCTTTGTGCTTCTGCACCACATGTGCCACATAGCTCAGGCCAAGTCCATAGCCTTTTGCATTGTGCGTATCGCCTGCCGGCACGCGAAAGAATTTTTCAAAAATACGCTGGCGGTATTCCGGTGGTATTCCTATTCCGTTATCGATAACAATCAGTTCCAGACCCTCGTCGGTTCCCTTCATTTCAATGCGTATGGTGGGGTAAGCCTTGCTATACTTCAGCGCATTATCAAGCAGGTTGAATATAACACTGGTAAGATGAAGCTTGTCTCCGCGTATGATGGTATCGCCTTCTGTTTCTATGCTCATCTGCGCCTTGCATTTTTCAAGCTGCAACCGCATGGAAGATGATACCTCTTCCACCACAGCCTTCATATCTACCATTTCGGGCCTCAGTTCAATCGCCTTGTTCTCGAACATAGAAAGCTTAAGCACTTTGTCAACCAGCAGCGAAAGCCTCTGTAATTCGTTCTGAGAAATATCGAGGTATTCTTTTGTGCGCTGCGGATCGTGCATAGCATTGAAATTCTTGAGCGCTTCAATAGCTACGCTTACGGTGGCAATTGGTGTTTTGAGTTCGTGCGTAATATTGCTGATGAAATCGTTCTTGATACCCGCCAGTTTTTTCTGCGCAACAAGATTGCGGTACAGCATCAGGAATGTAAAAATGGTAACTGTGAGCAGGAATGCAGCAAACAGCAATTGAGGGCTTATCTGCGCCAGCAAATACGGGAATGTATTTCCAGGCACCAGCCGGTAGGTAACAGGATGTGCAAATCCAACGGTAACATCCGGGCGGCGTGTAGGAAGATATTCCCGTCTGACATCTTCCACCACTTGAAAGGTATCTCTCACCACCTGGTAAGGAATGTCGATCTGCTGCACTTTTAATGCTTTCGAAAACGCATTTTCAATCTCGTTAAGTTTTAAAGTATCATTTGGGGATTCTGATCCAAGCAGCACATCAAATATTCTGTCAGGGCCCATCTTGTCAGGGCCGTAACGCACAAATGTTTTTAAAGTAGTGTCGCGTCTTGTACGCATAGTACGGTCAACGGTCACAATCAGTGCTGACTTCGACGGCATATCCAGTGAATCACGCATTCTTGCACGCAATGTGTTCACTACTCCAACTGCGTTAGACTGGCTCGGCATCCTTAATTGAAAATTGGAATCGAGCTTCAAACGCGACACCTGCAATCCGTAGATCGTTTCACGAAACAGTGCGCTGGTGCGAATGTCGAGTGTTTCTTTCTCCTCACGATAGCTTTTGCGGAGCCACCACGCCTGAAAAGCGGCCAGCAGTATCATGCTCACCAGCATCAATATTAGCGATATGCGCAGGCGATTCTTCACAATGGCAAATTATTAAATAAAGTTGGAGGTGGACATTAAACTGTTGGAGGTTGGATGTTTGGAGGTTAGATGTTCTTACGTGTCTGTAACAACATCCAACTTCGAACTTCCAACCTCCAACAGTTTGATAACCCTTATTGTTGTGCAGTGATCGTTATTCGTTCACCCGATCCGCCTCTTCTCTGCTGCTGCATCTGGTCAAACATCTTTTGCTGCTCTTTTGCAAAATCATCTGCAGATATTTTCTTTCCACGGCTTGGCGCTTTTATATTGGAAACGCTCACTTTGGGTGAAAGCTCAATAGCGGTGTACACTGCGCGGCCATTGTTGATATCAAGTTCCAGGATAAGTCCGGGCAATTGTCCCTGGAAATCAGGACCCGCAGGAACCGGTATGTCAGACGCAAACCATGCAACTATCTTGCTGGTGTCTGGCACCTGCTTGCGTGCCATCTCGCCATTTTCCATGCTTATCATTGTACGCATAGAATAGCGTTCGGCAGTAGCCTTGAATGCGCGGTGACCAAGTATCACCTTTGATTCTTCTGTAAGCTTCCAGTTAAGTTTACTGATGTTTTCTTCTACTATAAAAGTTTTAGCGCTCATTTCTCTTTCGCTAACTCTTTTACCGGTTTCGAAATTATGATAGGTAACAGCATCGCCTCCAATGCGCATAATGTTTACCATAGGTCCACCGCCCGGGCCAGGGCCCTGCATCTGGTTAGCTTCTTCCTTAATGTCTGGCAGCGCCTGGTACAGAGATTGATTGTTACCGAATAAAAGTTCAAATTGTCTTGTCTGCGTTTTAGGCAGGTTAGAGATATCAGGACCGCCACCACGAACCTGGAAATTTAATTGCATAACATTTTCATAGATCACTTTGCCTTCTTTCATCTGGCCAATTGCTATTTGTGTTATTGCAAGCGCTAACAGTGGAAATATTGTTTTTTTCATATACGCGTTTTGAGTGAGCAAATGTATTTTTCTTGTTTTTGAAATGAGGTTAAACGAAATTTTTTATTGTTAATTAAGGTTAAAGGCTGTTTACAACTACATAACTACCCGATCAACCGATGCGCCTGACCTTGAAGCAGGAAGGTTCTTTCCACCCATTCTGTTGATG
>JBAVMD010000737.1:0-3124 GCA_049689695.1 Chitinophagaceae bacterium
GCCCCGCACCTGAAGTAATGGAAAAGCTGGGCGATAAAATTTCTGCGAAGCTCGTTGCGGCCGCCGCATCCATTCCAATGATCGAAGGAAGCGAAGCTGACATCCGCGAAATAACTACCGCAAAAAAAGAAGCGGCCCGCATCGGCTACCCGCTCATCATCAAAGCCTCGGCAGGCGGAGGAGGAAGGGGAATGCGCGTGGTTCGATCCGATTCTGATCTCGACCAGGTGCTTCACGAAGCGCAGAATGAAGCCAAAGTTGCATTCGGTAACGACACCATCTTCTTCGAAAAATTTATAGAATCGCCCAAGCACATCGAAGTGCAGATCATGGGCGACAGGCATGGCAACATCGTGCATTTGTTTGAAAGGGATTGCTCCGTGCAGCGCCGTTTTCAAAAAGTTGTGGAGGTTGCGCCCGCTATCTCGTTGAAGCAGGAAACAAAAAGAAAGCTGTACGATTATGCAGTACGAATCTGCAAGCACGTGAATTATGATAACGTGGGTACGGTTGAATTCCTGGTAGATAAAAACGAAACAGTTTATTTTATCGAGGTAAACCCACGCATACAGGTGGAACATACGGTTACAGAAGAGATCACGGGCATCGATATCGTAAAGAACCAGATCCTCATTGCATCCGGACAAAAACTTACTGACGCAGCCATCAACATTCAATCGCAAGCGCAGGTGAATTGTTCCGGCGTGGCTATTCAATGCCGGGTAACAACAGAAGATCCTTCCAATGGGTTCAAGCCCGATTTCGGTACGCTCATCGCGTACAGGAATGCGGGTGGTCCCGGAATAAGGCTCGATGAAGGCAGTTCGTATCCCGGTGTAAGCATCTCTCCTTTTTTCGATTCGTTGCTGGTAAAGATCACAGCGTCTGGCCGCAATCTCGAAGAAAGTTGTGAACGATTGGTTCGCACATTGAAAGAATTCAGGATACGCGGCGTAAAAACAAATGTGGCTTTCCTCGAGAACGTTTTGCAAAATCAAACCTTCCAGGAAGGCAATGCAACAGTTGATTTTATTGATAATCATCCAGAGCTCTTTCAACTTACTCCACGGCAGGACCGCGGTACACGCGTACTGAAATATGTAGCAGACGTTATTGTGAATGGTCATCCCGATGTTCCTGAAATAAATGATAAAGCAGTTTTCAGAACGCCGCTAATGCCGGAAGTGGATGAGAACAGCCCCATTCCCAAAGGCTCCAAGGACCGGTTGAATGAAATGGGCCGTGAAAAATTTATCGGGTGGCTGAAAGATTCAAATGCGGTGCAGTATACAGATACTACCTTCCGCGATGCGCATCAGTCGCTGCTTGCAACAAGAGTAAGAACAACCGACATGCTCAAGGTTGCGGAAGCTGTTGCTAAAAATCATCCCGAGATATTCTCGTTGGAAATGTGGGGCGGCGCCACTTTCGATGTGGCCCTTCGTTTTCTGCACGAATGCCCATGGCAGCGCTTGCAGCTCATGCGCGAACAGATACCGAACATTCTTTTCCAGATGCTCATTCGCGGAGCGAATGCGGTGGGCTATACTGCTTACCCGGACAACCTCGTGGAAAAATTCATTGAAGCATCCTGGAGAGATGGAAAAGGGATAGACATCTTCCGCATTTTTGATTCGCTCAATTGGGTAGATGGATTAAAGGTGAGCATCAATGCCGTTCGGGAACGCACCAACGGAATTGCAGAAGCCTGTATATGTTATACCGGTGATTTTTTAGATGAAAGCAAAAGCCACAAGTTCAATCTTCAATACTATCTCGATCTTGCGAAGCAGTTGGAAGATGCAGGCGCACATATTCTTGGCATCAAAGACATGGCAGGATTGCTGAAACCCATGCAGGCCAAAGTGCTGATCACTGAATTGAAGAAATCCATCAGCATCCCTATTCATTTGCATACGCACGATACTTCTTCTATCCAGGCGGCTACTTACCTGAATGCGATCGAAGCCGGAGTTGATGTGGTTGATGTGGCGCTTGCCTCCATGTCGGGCCTTACCTCTCAGCCAAATTTCAATTCCATCGTGGCGATGATGAAAGGGCATCCGCGCGAACAAAAGCTGAACCTCGATAAACTGAATGCGCTTTCCAATTATTGGGAAGATGTGCGCGAATGGTATTATCCATTCGAATCGGAATTGAAGGCGGGTACTGCGGAAGTATTCGATCATGAAATTCCGGGTGGACAATACAGCAACCTGCGGCCGCAGGCGCGTTCGCTTGGACTGGAAGACCAGTTTCAGCAAATCAAAAAAAATTATGTAGTGGTGAACAGGCTGTTCGGTGATATCGTGAAAGTAACGCCTTCATCGAAAGTAGTGGGTGATATGGCGCTCTTCATGACCGCGAACGGTTATACAGAAAAAGATATTTTTGAAAAAAGCGACAGCATTTCATTTCCTGATTCGGTGATCGGTTTGTTTAAAGGCGATCTCGGTCAAACACCAGGCGGCTTCCCGGAAGAGCTTCAGAAGATCATTCTTAAGAATGAAACTCCTTATACAGACCGGCCGAATGCACACCTGAAGCCGATTGATTTTGACCAGGCCTGGCAAGACTTCCAGGTAAAGTTTGGAAAGGAATATCAATTCACAGACCTGCTCTCCTATCTTTTCTATCCAAAAGTTTTTGAAGGATACCATAAGCACCAGCAACAATTTGGCGAGGTGTATTATTTGCCTACGCCTGTATTTTTTTATGGATTGAAGGCGAACGAAGAAACACTGGTGCAACTGGCGCCGGGCAAAAGCATCCTGGTAAAATTCATGTACCTGAGCGATACCGATGAAAACGGCATCAAGCATGTGTTCTTTAAACTGAACGGGCAAACGAGGTCGATTGAAGTGAAGGATCTGCAATTCAAATCAACCAAAAAGACCAATAAAAAAGTAAGCGCAACGCATGAAATAGGAGCGCCCCTGCAGGGTAAGCTTTGCCGCATTCACGTGAAACCGGGCGACCAGGTAGAAAAGAACATGCCGCTGTTTGCCATCGAGGCCATGAAAATGGAATCTACTGTGGTGGCGGCAAAGGCAGGGACCATTCAACAGGTAGTATTGATCGAAGGGGTATTAGTGGAACAGGATGATGTGGTGCTGGAGTTGAA
>JBAVMD010000738.1:0-2319 GCA_049689695.1 Chitinophagaceae bacterium
CCCTCTTACAAAGGCGAAGCCCTCTAAAACTTAAAATTCCAGGTAACCGCGGGAATCACAGGAAACAAAGAAACCTGTCTTGCTTCCACTTTCAAGCTGCCATCATAAGGACTTCCTTCCTGGTCGAAATAAATGAAGTAAGGGTTCATCCTGCTGTATACATTGTAAATACTGAATACCCAGCTTTGCTGAAGGCGGCGGTTAACATTCTGTGGCGGTGTATAGATCGCTGAAAAATCAAGACGATGATAAGCAGCAAGACGGTATTGATTAAGCTTGCTGTATTCCTGCGTGAGCACACCATTTACAATGTAAAAGCGCTCGGGTAAAGTGGTGGCATTACCGGTACCATATACGAACACGCCGGAAAGTTTCCATTTTTTGTTCAGTTCATAAGAGGCTACAACAGAAAGGTCATGCCTGCGATCGTACTTTGCGGGATATTTAATTCCATCGTTCAATTGCGGGAACTTTCTCCAGGTCCATGAAAGCGTGTATCCTATCCAGCCGGTGAGCTTTCCTTTCGATTTGTTCAGGAAGAATTCAGCGCCGTAGCTCCATCCTTTTCCATATACAAACTCTTCTTCAGGGTCGCGCAGCGAAGGCGTATATCCTTCCTGGTATTCTATCTGGTTGTCCATTTTTTTGTAATAGACTTCAACAGAGGTTTCATACTTATTATCACTGAAGTTCTTAAAGATGCCAGCGGCATACAGCCAGCTTTTTTGCGGCTGCACACGGAAGGTGCTGGGCAGCCAGAGATCAGTAGGCAGCGTAGTGCCTGCATTGCTTACCAGGTGAATGTATTGCAGGTTGCGGGTAACGGAAGCCTTGAAAGAAGTTTCATCGTTGAATGCATAGCGAAGTGTAAGCCGCGGCTCGGGCCCGCCATAAGCTTTCACCAGTTCTCCGCCTCGGAAAATGGCGCTGTCTGTTTTATTGCCGTCGCTATCGCGATCATATCTTATATACGGGCCGATTTGCGCAAAGCCGCTCCAGCGCAGGCCTGCATGGATCTGCAGCTTATCGCTCAACTCCCAGTCGTCCTGGATATATAGGCCCGTTTCATTCGCGTATTTGATGGATTCGCTGCGCGGATTGAAGATGGTGCTGTCCTGCTGGCCGCTCAGCACGTTGGGGATGAATTTGTGATAAGTGAATTGTCCGCCGAATCTTATTTTATGTTTGGGCGAAGGATAATAATCCATATCTACTTTTGCATTCCAATCCCGGATGCCAGATGCGAGGCTCAGCGAAAAGTTCTGTTGCGATGCATTGAAAGCGAATTTATATTGGTTATAAACAACTGTAGTATTCGCAAATAATTTACGATTGAACACATGGTTCCATCTTAAAGTAGCAGTTGCATTTCCCCAGGGAATGTTGGCGCTGAATGAACGGCGGGAGTTCCTGAAATCAAATACATCTTTACCAAAATAACCGCTGAGGTACAGCCTGTCCTTATCGGAAAACCTATAATTCACTTTTGTGTTCAGATCATAGAAGTAATAACCCGAGCCATAGAACTGGCTTCCCTTTTTTATGAAAGGCTTTATGAGCACATCGATATAAGTTCTTCTTGCAGATACAATAAATGAAGCTTTATCTTTTTTGATAGGCCCCTGCACAGAAAGCCTGGATGCAATAAGACCGATGCCGCCATCTACCTGCAGCTTGTTCATATTGCCCTCTTTCATGGCAACATCCAGCACGCTCGATAATCTTCCTCCGTATTGGGCCGGCATGCCGCCTTTAATGAGCGTTGTGTTCTTAATGGCATCGGAATTAAAAACAGAAAAGAATCCGAAGAGATGGCCGGTATTGTAAACTACTGCATCGTCGAGCATGATCAGGTTCTGGTCAGGCCCTCCTCCCCTTACATACAAGCCGGTATTCCCTTCGCCGGCATTTCTTACACCCGGTAAAAGTTGCATGGTTTTCAATATGTCCACTTCTCCTAAAAGTACGGGCAGCGATTTCACCTGGTTCATGGAAAGATCGAATTTGCCCATCTGCGCGCTTTTCACATTGGCATCCCTTCTTTTAGATGAAACAATCACCTCGGTATAAACAGTTGCTTTTGGAGTGAGCAGGATGTTGAGCTCTGTGTTCTGCGTGAGCGCTATTTTCAGCGGCTGTGTATTGTAACCTATATGCGTAACGAACAACTCGTATTCGCCTTGGGGCAATGTGATGGAATAAAATCCGTATTGATTGCTGTTAACGCCGCGGCCTTTACCATTTACGCTCAGCGTTGCGCCGATAATGGATTCGCTGCTGAGAGAGTCACGCACGTAACCGCTGAGTGTGTATTTGTTT
>JBAVMD010000739.1:0-5202 GCA_049689695.1 Chitinophagaceae bacterium
CAATTATCTCTTGAATTGCAACATCCATTCGTAGATGTTCTTTCCGTTTTCTTTATACTTAGGATCAGTGGCTTTGGACCATGAATCATGTTGCTGGATGCCTGTTGAATCTTCAAATATTGTAAGCCGTGAATTACGGTTAGGGTCAGACGCATTGATTCCGGAGATAAAATCTTTGGTGTCTTCCCATCGGAACACCTGGTCAGGTCGGTTATGAAAGCCCCAGGCGGGTAACCTCGCCTCACCTATGATCCTGGATTTTCCATTGATGTCGTAGCTGGACACGCCTGACAAGGCAATAAAAGCTGATATTTTTTCCGGATGCGCGGCCGCATAATCGCACACGATCCTTCCTCCCAGGCTGAAGCCTGTAAGATAAATGCGCGTGGAATCTATACGATATGCAGAGCGGACATAATTGAGCATAGAAGATAAAGCATCGTTATCGGGGAAGTTTTTGAACTGCGGCACTACCACTATAAAAGAATATTGCTTTCCGCCTGATTCAAATGAGGAAGGAAATTTCTTTTCTTTTAATAATTGAGGAATGCCTTCTGTGAGTAACCTGGGCAGATCGCCCGCTCCTGATCCATATTGGCCCCCGCCGTGAATGAACATGATGAGGGGATAATTTTTTGAAGTTTCATTGTAACGGGCCGGATGAGCCAGGTAAAACCCGCCGATCTGCTCATGCACATTCATGGTCACACGCAGCAATACCGGAGGGTCGGTTTCAACAAAATCATTGTTTGTATGGTTGCTCTTTTTACAGGCAGGGGCTGTTGAAAACCACAGGAAGAGAAGCATTGCAGAGATGCGGTTGCGCGTCAGGAACATAGCAGTTGGTTGAACAGTAAAGTTGATTTACGGAAAAAAATATGCCGTGGATTTGCATTGGCCGGAAATTTTATCTCCTGTTCATGTAGCCATAAAGATTTTACCGCTGATCATAGCTTATCGATGATATCAATTATAACGGCATATACTTTATTAAGTTCATCGTTAATGATGCAATAAGGCGGCATAACATAAACTGTATTTCCCAATGGCCTTAGCAATACGCCCTGTTGCAAAGCTTTCTTGTGAATGATGCTGCTGATGTTGTTGAGGTATCCGTCATTGCTGTTTGTTTCTATTTCAAATGCGAGAATGGTCCCCGTCTGCCGGATGTTCTTTGCATGTTTGCTTTGAGAAAGCTCCAGTGCAAATTCTTTATGGCAGCTGATTATTTTTTCGATATTATTCCTGCAATCATCCTGTAATAACAGGTCAAGGCTGGCATTGCCCGCTGCGCATGCAATGGGGTTGGCGGTATAGGAATGCCCGTGAAAAAAAGTTTTTGATTTGTCATCGCTCAGGAATGCATCATAAATAGCTTGCGTGCAAACCGTAGCGCCCAAAGCCATCATGCCGCCGGTTAATCCTTTACTGAGGCAGATGATATCAGGTTGAACATCGAGGTATTCACTTGCAAATAATTTCCCTGTTCTGCCAAAGCCGGTCATCACTTCATCTGCAATGCAGAGGATACCATGCTGCCTGCATAGTTTCAACAAATCATTCAATCGCTCCGCTTCGTACATTTTCATTCCTCCCGCACCCTGCACCAGCGGCTCATAAATAAAACATGCAAATTCTGCTGAGCTAAGCCGTTCCGCCCACTCACTGCTCACCATTCCCCACTCACTTATATCCACTGCCTCCACTTCAAACAAATAATCTTCAAACGGCAGCGTAAACAATCCTCGTCCGCTCACGCTCATGGCCCCGAAGGTATCGCCGTGGTAAGCGTTTGAAAGGGAGAGGATTTTTTTTCGGAGAGGGAGAGGCAGAGGCTTCGCCTTTTCTAAATCCCGAGAACTCGGGATTAAAAAAGGCGAAGCCTCTTGCGCACCCTCCCGATTCTTCCAATACTGTATCGCCATCTTAATCGCCACTTCCACCGCAGTAGACCCATTATCGCTAAAAAACACCTTACTCATTCCCGCCGGCAGTATCTCCAGCAATCGTTCTGCAAGCTGCACCGCCGGCTCGTGCGTAAAGCCTGCAAAGATTACCTGTTCCAGCTCCCTTGCCTGCTCGTAGATCTTTTGGGCGAGGTAGGGATGTCCATGCCCATGCAGGGTTACCCACCAGTTGCTGATGGCATCGATGTAGCGGTTTCCTGATTCGTCTATAAGATACACCCCTTCACCTTTTACGATGGGAAGCGGCTCCGGCGCCCCTTTCATCTGGGTGTAGGGATGCCAGATCACCTGCCGGTCCCGTTCAGTTAAGGATTTATGCATAGAGCGCAAAAATACAGCCCGTTAAAAAAAATTAACGGCCCATGCAACGGCAGTTTATACATCTTTGTCAACATCACAACCAAGAGCCGGGATGGATTATCAAAAGCTGGTACGAGATTGTCTGAAAGGGAAGCCCGACGCGCAGCGACAACTATACGACCATTATGCGGAGTATATGCTGGGCGTGTGTTACCGTTATACCAAGTCCATGCCCGATGCCGAAGATGTAATGCAGGAAGGCTTTGTAAAAGTATTTACCAACCTGCACCAATATAAGGCGCAGGGCGAACTTGGGGGTTGGATCCGGCGTATTATGGTGAATACCACCATCAATTACCTGAAAAAGCAAAGCCGTTATCAGGCCGATCTTTCATTTAACGACATCACCCTTCATCCCGTTTCAGGAGATGATCCCGCCATACAACTGAACGCAAAAGAGCTGGCAGAGCTCATCCGGCAGTTGCCGGTTGGCTATCAGACCATCTTTAACCTGCACGCGGTAGAAGGGTATTCCCATGTAGAGATAGGTAAGATACTAGGCATCCAGGAAGGTACGTCGCGTTCCCAGTATGCCCGGGCAAGGGCCTTGCTTATCAGTTGGATTAAAAAAAACTCTATTGAACAAAAACCCGAAGCGTATGCACGACCGTGAATTTGAAAAACAGGTTCAGCAAAAGATGCAGGAGCTGCGTTTTCAGCCTGATGCTGACGTATGGGCGCGCGTGCAGGCAGATATCAGGAAGAAGAAGCGCCGCCGTCCTATACTTTTCCTGCTGCTGGCAGCACTGCTGGGTGGTTCTGCATGGTTATACTTTGGATTGAACGATCAGAATAAGCAATCTTCATTAAACAATAACATTAAGGCTTCAACAGGTACATCTGAAAGAAATGTTGACAAGACATCAGACAACAATAAAAATGCAACAAGTAATGATGATGCAGATGTAACCAGGACGCAACCCACGAACGCAAAACCAAATAGTATAACATCAACCAATAAAAATAATACGCTTAGCAATAACACCAATAGCAAAACCCCTAAAGATGCTGTTGATAACAACGATGATGCTTATAAGAAAAATGCTGCTTCCAATAAATACAGCGGAACCAGTTTGATCGCCGGGAAAAAAGATAAAAAGATCACTGCAAGCCGGTCACCGTTGCAGAAACAATCTGCCGGCAAAAAGCAGGCTTTACCAAACGATTTGAGCGTTTCTGATCCCCTGCAGGATGATCTGAAAAATAAGATCACAAAAGACAATACCCGGCAGCAACCAATACCCGGTAAAATTGCTGACGATAAAACAGTAACTGCGGACAATACCATTATCGACAGTGCTGCAAAAAAACAGCAAGCTTCAACTGCCGATTCAGTTGATACAAAGCCAGCCGGGGAACCAAAAGTATCTCAGCCGCAACAACCCATATCAAAGACTGCAGACAGTATTGTTCTAAAACCATTTGGTGCAAAGAAGAAGGCAGATCGCAAAGGGAATAACTGGGAGTGGGGCTTCACAGCCGGCGCGGGATTTTCAAATCTCGGGCGGGAATTATTCCAGACACAAAAAATAGCTGATGCTTTAAATGCACCTCCGTCTATGCCAAGGCCTGACAGCTCGGCTTTCTCAAATGCGAAATCAGGGCTCGCTTTTCATGTAGGCGGGTATGTATCAAAGAGCATCAGCAAAAGTCTTCGCCTGAAGCTCGGATTAAATTATGATCATTATTCAAATCGCGTACCTGTTGGCCAGCATGTTGGCAATGCACGCTATGTAAACCAGTCAGGTGGTTTAATGAACCTGGTGGCCGACTACTACACTCCTGGCGATGATAACGTTTATACCAATTCTTATCATTATATATCGGTCCCTGTAAACCTGCAATGGCTCTTGCGTAAAAATAAAAAGCCTGGGCTGATCTGGGAGAACGGCATTGCTGCTTCATGGATTGCCGCTACCAATGCCTTGCATTACGACGGCATAAGCCGGACTTATTACAAAGACAATAGCTTATTCAACGATATGCAGTGGATAGCATCTTCATCATTGATGGTTGGATTCAAGGTGAAACAAAACAAGCAACTGTATGTTGGCCCGCAAATACAATATGGCATCACATCTGTTGTGAAAGAGGAAGCAAATCAAAACACACACCTGCGTTCTGCAGGCGTTAAGATGATGATGAACCTGAATAAAAAATAAGAAGGATGCAACGGAGGTTGCTGAACGGTTGTCAGCAGATGAAAACCTCCGGTCATGAAAAATATATTTACCAGCTCACTGTTCATTTTGTTTGCATCCTTCTTCTTCACTTCGTGCATGAAAGACAAATGCACACGCTCTTACACTTTTTACGAACCGGTTTATAAAACCATTGCAGAAGTTCGTGCGAATATCAAAAGCAATTCACCGCGGCCCGTTGAACGCCCCGGAAAATTATTCATCCGTGGCAATTATATTTTTCTCAACGAAATAGACCGTGGTATTCACATCATCGATAACACCAACCCATCTGCCCCAAAAAATATTGCCTTCGTGGATATTCCCGGTAATCTCGACATCGCGGTTAAAGGCAATACCTTGTATGCGGACGAATATACAGACCTGGTGACACTTGACATTACCAATCCGCTCCAGGTAGCCGCGAAGAAATTTACCGATGATGTGTTCCGCTTCCGCCAGTATAACAATGGCTTTGTAGCCGATAGCAACCTGATGATTGTTGACTGGATACGTAAGGACACAACGTTTACGGTGGATTGTGATGGAGAGAATATTTTTATGAATTGCCGCAGGTGTGTATTTGCAATGGATGCTTCACTTGCATCAAGCGGAGGCGGTAAAGCTGCGGCCTCGCCTTTTGGCGCCGGCGGATCGATGGCGCGCTTCACCATCATGAACGATTTACTGTACAC
>JBAVMD010000740.1:0-16162 GCA_049689695.1 Chitinophagaceae bacterium
GTAGTGTTGATTGCGTTGGGGATTAAGGTAGCGTTGAGCGGGAGGAAATAATATAAGAAGGGAACGCGGATCATCAGGATCTTTTATGATTTATTAAGATTATTTGCTTAAATTATTTATTTTCTCAGAATAGCAGGAACAGATCATAATAAATCCTAAAAGATCCTGATGATCCGCGTTCCCTTCTTATATTATTTCCTCCCGCTCAACGCTACCTTAATCCCCAACGCAATCAACACTACTCCCGTGACTCTTTCCTGCCACTGCACAAACCGCGGCGAATTGCCCAGCCATCCACCGATTTTGCCAAACAACATTGCCACCAATATGTTTACAACAAGGCCGGAAGTATTGAACCACGTTCCCAAAAACAATATCTGCCAATGCGCGCCTTCCTTTGTTACATCAATAAATTGCGGAAGAAATGCAAGAAAGAACAAAGCCACTTTCGGGTTGAGCACATTGGTAACAACACCCTGCCAGAATATCCTTTTTAAAGAATGCTTGTTGGTATCAGCTTGTATATTGAATGTTTTTCTTTTGCTCAGCAAAGCTTTTACACCCAGGTATACCAGGTAAGCAGCGCCCAGGTATTTAATAATATCAAATGCAAGCGCTGAGCGTGCAAGAATTGCAGACAATCCCACTACCGCCGCCAGAATATGCACCATGCATCCTGCAGTTATACCCAGCGCCGATACAATGCCGGCTTTCATTCCCTGGCCCGCGCTGCGGGTGGCAACATAGATCATATCGTTGCCCGGTGTTAGGTTCAGCAGCAATCCGGCAAGTGCAAACACCCAGAAATTCTGAATATCCATATTAAAATGTTGAGAGTTCTTCCAGCTTTATCCTTCCTTCATAAATCGCCTTGCCTACGATCGCGCCTTTGCACCCGATATTTCTCAGTTCGTCCAGGTCCTGCAAAGAGCTTACACCACCACTTGCGATAAAATGAAGTTGAGGAAATTTTGTGAGAATGCTTTTATACAGCTCAGTTGATGGCCCTTCCAGCAATCCATCCCTGGCAACATCGGTACAAAATAGTTGCCGCACACCCTTCTCAAAATAGTTCTCTATAAAATCATAGATCCATACATCGGTGGTTTCTGTCCAGCCGCTTACCGCTATCTTTTCATTCTTAACATCGGCCCCTAATAAAAATTTATCTGCTCCAAATTGCTGCAGCCAGCTTACAAATAACTCTTCATCCTTAACTGCAACACTTCCAACAGTTGCCCAGGCAGCGCCACATTCAAAAATGATCTGCACATCTTTCTCTGCTTTAATACCTCCCCCAAAATCAATGATCAGCGATGTTTTGCCTGCCAGCAGCTCTAACACTTTCCAGTTCTTAACAGCTCCTGCTTTGGCGCCGTCGAGATCAACGAGGTGCAATCTTTTTAAACCGGCATCTTCAAACTGTCGCGCTACTTCCAGCGGATGTTCGTTATAAATCTTTTTTTGCGAATAATCGCCCATGGTTAACCGAACGCATTTTCCCTCGATGATATCTATAGCAGGTATTATTTCCATTCAACTAAAGCGATAAAAAATTTTTCAGAATTTGTTCCCCGGTCGCTGCGCTCTTCTCCGTATGAAATTGCACGCCATAAAAATTATCCTTATGAACGGCGGCGGCGTATGCTACCCCGTAATCGCATTTCGCAATGGTATACTGACTGTCCTCGGCATAATAACTATGCACATTGTAAATAAAACTATCTTCAGCAACGCCCGCAAACAAAGGCGTTTGCAAACCATAAATATTATTCCATCCTATCTGCGGCACCTTCAGATCAACCGGCTGAAACTTTTTTACCGCTACGGGAATAACATCCAGGCAATCTGTATCATTCTCTTCTGAATGCCTGCACAGCAACTGCATGCCCACACAAATACCCAGCACAGGCTGTTGCAATTCTTTGATCAGCTTATCAAGATCATTCTCCCGCAAACTATTCATAGCGCTGGAAGCCTCACCCACACCGGGAAAGATCACTTTATCCGCCTGCCTGATTGTATCATGATCGTCTGTCACTTCACCTGCTACACCTATCCGCTCCAGCGCATACAGCACAGAGCGGATATTACCGGCATTATATTTAATAATTGCGAGTTTCATTTATAAAATGATCTTGTTTATTGGTTTATTAGTTTATTGGTTTACTTGTTTACTGTTATACAATCTCACTTAAAAATTGTTTTGTGGTAGTTGCAACATCTTTGCTGCCATTCAGCGCGTTAATATATGCGCTTCCAATGATCGCTCCGTTCGCATGCCGGCAGGCGGTATCAAATGTAGGCCTGTCCTTTATCCCAAAACCAACCAGCACCGGATTCTGCAATTTCATTTCCTGCAATCGCTGCAAATAAGCATCCACTTCATCCATGTTCTTATCCTTGCCTGTTGTTGATGAAGAAGACACCGCATACAAAAATCCACTGCTCAATGAATCCAGTTTCCTGATACGTTCTTCAGAAGTTTCAGGCGTTACCAGGAAAATAAAATCAAGACCATGCTTTTGTATGATGGCGCCGTATTCCGTCTCGTATTCATATACAGGCAAGTCGGGCAATATCAATCCATCAATGCCAACTGCTTTTGCATCAGCACAAAATTTTTCAAACCCATATTGCAGTGCAGGGTTCATATAACCCATTAAGATCACAGGGAGATCAATCACCTTCCTGAAATTGTTCAATTGCTCAAACAATTTTGTAATGGTCATACCATTCGCAATAGCCTTGCTGCCGCTGGCCTGTATTACAGGACCATCTGCAAGCGGATCACTGTAAGGCATGCCCAGCTCTATCATATCGGCACCACTCTCCTGCAGCGCCTGCATTACCGGCACCGTGCTTTCCAGTTCAGGATAGCCTGCCGTACAATACACATTTACGATCCTGCTGTTTTTACGTGCTACCAAATCTTTAATACGGCTCATAAAATATGCTTACAGGTGTTTCATATAAGTTGCAAGATCCTTATCGCCGCGGCCGGAGAGGCAGATCACCACAACATCCTTTTCTTTTAATGTCAGTTGCTTCAGCGCAGAAAATGCGTGGGCGGTTTCAAGTGCGGGAATAATTCCTTCCAGCTTGGCAACTTCAAATGCAGCCTGCAGAGATTCTTCATCCGTCACGCTCAGGAAAACCCCTCGCCCGCTATCAAACAGGTGTGCATGCAAAGGACCGATGCCAGGGTAATCCAATCCAGCCGAAATACTGTGCGGTTCCACAACCTGGCCATCATCCGTTTGCATTACCAGGCTTTTGCTTCCATGCAAAATTCCGGGCTTGCCCAATTGCGTGGTAGCAGCGCTGAAACCACTGTACAAACCATGACCCGCAGCTTCTACAGCCACCAGCTTCACAGTTTTCTCTTCGAGAAAATGATAGAAAGCTCCCGCAGCATTGCTTCCGCCGCCAACACAAGCCATTACATACCCGGGCAACTCGCTTCCTGTTTTCTCCTTTAGCTGCCAGCGCACTTCTTCACTGATCACACTTTGAAAACGCGCTACCATATCAGGATAAGGATGCGGCCCCACCACGCTGCCAATAATATAATGCGTATCTACGGGATTGTTGATCCAGTCGCGGATGGCTTCATTGGTTGCATCTTTCAAGGTCTTGCTGCCGCTGGTAGCGGGAATTACTTTTGCGCCCAGCATGTTCATTCTTGCAACGTTCGGCGCCTGTCGCTCAATGTCTTTTTCACCCATGTACACAATGCATTCAACGCCTTTGAGTGCGCACACCGTAGCCGTTGCAACGCCGTGCTGACCAGCGCCTGTTTCGGCAATGATCCTCTTCTTGCCCAAACGTTCCGCTAATAATATTTGCCCGATGGTATTATTGATCTTGTGCGCGCCTGTATGGCAAAGGTCTTCACGCTTCAGGTAGATCTGTGTATTGAATTTTTTGCTGAGACGTTCTGCAAAATACAAAGGCGTTGGCCTGCCCACATAATCACGCAGCAGGTCGCGGAACTGTTTCTGAAAAGAATCTTCATACATGATCTCGAGGTAGCGCGATCTCAGTTCTTCCACATTCCTGTGCAGCATTTCGGGAATATAAGCCCCGCCGAACTTTCCGTAATAGCCTTGTTCGTTTGGTTGCTGGTATAATTTTGTTGTCGGCATTTGTAATTCTATTTAACTGTAGTTGCGTCGCAAGAGGCTTCGCCTTTTTTATATCACAGGTTCTTGCGGTGAAAAAAGGCGAAGCCTCTCCCAAGAGGATTTCACGCAAAGACGCAAAGGAAGACGCAAAGGCGCAGAGGCTCGCGCAATCTTTGCGCCTTTGCGCTCGCTTTGCGTCTTTGCGTGAAATCCCATTCTCATTTTATCTGCTCACAAAATATTTTTACTTTTTCCATATCCTTTACCCCCGGGCTGGTTTCAAACTTGCTATTAATATCCACTGCAAACAACGCCCTCGCCACCGGATCATTTGAAAACTCTTTCAGCTTATCAGCATCTCCAGGCTCAACGCCGCCACTTAAAAAAAACGGCTTGCCTACTTCCGATCCCTTCAGCACACTCCAGTCGAACTTTTTTCCCGTGCCTCCATAACCTGCCCCCATCGTATCGAACATGAACATATCGCACACATCCATGTAAGGCTTTATCATCCAATCCACACTATCGTGATCGCTCAACCGAAAAGCCTTTACTACCGAAACGTAGTCCGATATCTTTTCACAATACTTAGGCGGTTCATCACCGTGCAGTTGCACCATCGATAAGCGGCACTCATCTACCAGGTGCAGCACTTCTTCAACACTCGCGTTTACAAACACACCCACCTTGTTTATGTTATTGATCTTTCGCAACTGGCTTGTGGTCATATTGCGAAAAACATAACGAGGGCTCTTGGGATAAAAAATAAAACCGGCAAAGGTTACCCCGAGGGCTGATAGATGTTCTGCCTGTTCCGGCTGCGTCATACCGCAGACTTTAATGCGCATGTTTTCCTCCTTGCTTCTCCGAAAAGAGAATTTTTGTTGTTTAAGTATAGGAGGCAATTGCAATCGTTCATCCATCTCCACTATTCCGTTCGCTTTATAAATTAAGAAATTCCCTGTGCTGTATTTAACTCGCTCACAAATTTTATAAAAGCGCTGCCCGGGTCAGGCTCTTTCATGAAGCGTTCGCCTATGAGAAAGCCATTGAACCCATGCTGCTTAAGGTACACGATATTTTCCACCTGGCTGATGCCGCTTTCGGCAATTTTCAGCTTTTGATCGCCGATCTTTTCAGACAGCCGAATCGACTGTTCCAGGTCAACCGTAAATGTTTTCAGGTTGCGGTTGTTTACCCCAACCAGGTCAACTTTATCGCAAATATGGCC
Organism: Chitinophagaceae bacterium; assembly: GCA_049689695.1. Lineage (GTDB taxonomy): Bacteria > Bacteroidota > Bacteroidia > Chitinophagales > Chitinophagaceae > DASPKM01. Next base: position 5,359 of record JBAVMD010000740.1, read on the forward strand.
CAGTTCTTCTTCGTTATGAATTTCCAGCAGCACTTCCATCCCCAGGTCTTTTGTTCGTGCAGCGAGGCGCTGAACATCCTGAACATTCAGGCAGGCCGCTATCAGTAAAATAACATCCGCCCCAAGCGCCTTGGCTTCTATCAACTGGTATTCATCAATGATAAAATCTTTTCTCAGGATGGGCACTTGCTGCACCCTTGCCATGATAAGATCATCAGAATTTCCGCCAAAAAAATGCTCATCGGTCAATATAGATAACCCCGATGCTCCATGCGATGCATAGCTGGCCGTTACTGCAAAAACATCGGCCTTATCGTTGATCACTCCTTTCGAAGGCGACCGCCTTTTGAATTCTGCGATGATTCCGGTTTTCGCGGGATCGGTCAAAGATGCTTTTAACGACAAACATTCCGAATCAAAAAAACCAAATTTCTCCAGTTGATCAACCCGCATGAGCGTTTTGCGCTCTGCAACTTCTGTCTTTTTATACGCGATTATCTCTTCTAAAATATTCATTGCAGGCTCACCAGTTTTTGAAATGATTGTAATGCCTTACCGCTTTCCATGCTTTCAACTGCGGCATGGTACGCATCATCGTAAGTTCCGTACCCGCCGGTACAATGGAGCGCCATTGCAGCGTTCGCAAACACTACTGCGTTCTGCGCCCAGCTGCCTTCTCCTTTTAATATTTTCACAAATATCTTTGCGGATTCTTCTACTGTGCTGCCTCCATGAAGGTCCGAAGCGCTCACCATGCGCTTTCCCAATTCTTCCGGAGTCATGATGCGCTCACCTTCATTGGTAATGACTTTTGTATCATTGGTCAGCGAAATTTCATCGTAACCATCAAGGCTATGAATGATAGTGAAAGCCTTGCTGCCGTTCTTTACTTCCGTTACAGATTGCTGCAGGAGGTAATTATAAATGCGCGCCATTTCAAGATTGTAAACACCTACCAGCTGAAATTTCGGCGCAGCGGGATTTACCATTGGCCCCAGCATATTAAAAAAAGTGCGTACGCCCAGGCTCTTTCTAATGGGCCCAACCACTTTCAATGCGGGATGGAACATAGGCGCATGCAAAAAACATATTCCGGCCTCGTCCACTTCCTTTTTCAGCGTTGAGCTGTCTGTCTTGAATTTATAACCCAGTTGCTCCATCACATTCGATGCACCGCTGATGGAAGTTGCTCCATAATTACCGTGCTTGGCTACTTTCTGTCCTGCACCTGCCACAATAAAACAAGAAAGCGTGGAAATGTTGAAAGTATTCTTGCCATCGCCGCCGGTGCCAACAATATCTATTACAGGATGGCCGTTCAGGTCTAAGGGAAGGCTCAGTTCCAGCAATGCATCCCTGAAACCCTGCAGCTCTTCGATGGTGATGCTGCGCATGAGATAGACCGTTATAAAAGCGGTGATCTCTGCTTCGTTGTAAATCCCTTTGGCAATGTTCACCATCACTTCCTTTGCCTGAATGCGTGGAAGCGTTTTATACTCAAAGAGGTATTGTAGTATTTTTTTCATGATTAGTTCTTGTTTGAATTATTGATTATTTATTATTCATTATTGATTTTTGTAAAACACCGAATAATCAATAATCAGTAATGAATAATTAAACCCTAAGCCAATTCCTCAATATCGCCTCCCCTTCTGGCGTTAACACACTTTCCGGGTGAAACTGTACACCCTGCACATCGTAGGTTTTATGTTGCAGCGCCATGATGTATCCATTATCATCCCGCGCAGTTACTTCCAGCTCTGCGGGAAAACCATCTTCAGCTATGATCCATGAATGATAGCGGCCCACCAATAACTCATCCGGCAATCCATGAAAAAGATCTCTCCTGTGCGCAATGGCCACCTCGCGCTCATCATCTTCCGCCTGCTCCACAACTTCCAATCCATTCACACCCACAACGGAACTTCCCCTCACACCTCCCCACTCACCACTCACCTCTTCCCTGCTCACCACTCTCACCGGCGTAGCCACCCCATGATAAACAGTAGAAAGATTGATTAGGCTCCCGCCAAAGGCTTCACCAATGGCCTGGTGACCGAGGCAAACGCCAAGAATGGATTTGCTTGCTGCATACTCTTTAATCAGCGGCAACAGCAAACCGGCTTCGGAAGGAACGCCTGGTCCGGGCGACAAGATGATCTTATCATACTCCTTCACTTTCTCCATCGGTATCTGATCGTTCCTGTACACATCCACTTTCTGGTGCATGATCTTTTCAACAAGATGCACGAGGTTATAAGTGAACGAATCGTAATTATCAAAAACCAGGATCTTCATTTTTTTTATTTTTAAATCGTGAGTTGTGAAGCTGCGAGCTATGAGCTATGAGCTTCGAGCAAAAGAACCTTAAACTTCAAACTTTAAACCTCAAACCCAACATCCAACTAACTTATACTACCTGCCCGTTCAATGGCTTTCTTCAATGCGTTTAATTTATTGTTTACTTCCTGCAGTTCGCTTTCCGGCTTGCTTGCTGCTACCACACCGGCGCCTGCCTGGTAGAACAAGGTATTGTTCCTGCTCAGGAAAGTTCTGATCATGATGGCGTGATTGCAACTGCCATCAAATCCAACAAAGCCAAGACACCCGCCGTAAAAACTTCTTGCAGTAGGCTCATAACTATCTATCAGTTCCATTGCGCGAAACTTTGGGGCGCCACTTAAAGTGCCTGCGGGAAAAGTTGAAGACAACAAGCGGAATGGGTTCACCGCTTTATCTACCTTGCCCGTTACTTCACTCACCAGGTGTATTACGTGCGAGTAATACTGCACCTCGCGGTATTGCGTAACCTGCACGTCTTCACATTCACGGCTGAGATCATTTCTTGCAAGGTCAACCAGCATTACATGCTCTGCATTTTCTTTTGCGTCTTTCAGTAATTCATCTGCTGCACGCTGGTCGGTTTCATCATCTCCGGTTCTGCGGAAAGTGCCTGCAATGGGATGCACTACGGCTTTGCCATTGCGAATGATCAGTTGCGCTTCGGGTGAAGAGCCCATCAGGCGATAATCGCCGTAATCAAAAAAGAAAAGATAAGGCGATGGATTAATGCTGCGCAATGCACGGTACACATTAAACTCGTCTCCTGTAAACCCTTGCTGGAAACGGCGGCTCAATACTATCTGGAATACATCGCCCCGCTTGCAGGATGCAATGCCCTTGCGCACCATTTCCTTGTAAGTTTCATCCTCCATATTCGAAACTTCAGCCTCTTTCACAGCAAATGGATACACCGGCACATCCTTGCTCCTGATGAGCGATTCCACTACGGCCAGTTCAGATTCCACTCCGTGCACCATGTTCTCGCAGATGAAAAGCTCATCTTTAAAATGATTGATGGCAATAACATATTGATAAAGGCGGTAACGCATCAGGGGAATAGCTGGCTTTGCTTCATCGCCGGCTTTAAGGTGAATGCGCTCAAAGAATTGAACGGCATCGTAAGTAGTATAACCAAAAAGTCCCTGCGCAAAAGATGCCGACTTGTCAGCAGAAGCAACGATCTCATACCGCTGCATATAATCCCACAAAATGCCGGGAACATCGGCTGCATCTTTAACGGAGATCCGCTCGGGGTTGCGTGCGGGCAGCTTGAATTCTACCTTATCCATAGACGTGATCTCGATGCCTCCGATGGCATTGATACAAATGAAGGAGTAACTGTTTTCAGCCGCATGGTGGTCTGTGCTTTCCAGCAGAATGGTATCCCTGAACCTGTCGCGCAGCCTCAGGTAAATGCCTACAGGCGTAAATACATCCGACAACATCCTTTTACAACTGGTTTCAATCCTGATCTTTTTCATAATTCAATGATAGACCCCATCCTGAGCTTTGCCGAAGGGGTGAGTGACAAAAAATAAAAAGGCTCCGATAAATTATCGGAGCCTGAATTATGTTTATTCAATAAACAAAAATAGCAGCTTACAAGCTCCGACTAAGGATTGTATGCCACCACCACAGTTTATGAATCATTTGCATGCTCATATCTTTAGTAAAGATGCAATAGCATTTCGAATCGGCCAAATTAATTTTTGAATGCGTGATTTTCCCGCAATAGCTATCGGGAGAAAATTAGAAATTGCAGTTTCTCCCGATAGCTATCGGGGTCCATCCAAAATTTCCAAATGAAATATTTTGTTGTTGCCTTATTAGCGCTCTTATCTATCACAACTTCTGCACAGCAACCATCCAAATACATTTTACTTCAGCCTGCACGCGTTTTTGATGGCGAAAAAATGCAGGAAGGCTGGTGGGTTCTGGTAAAAAATAATCTCATCGAAGCGGCAGGCCCATCTGCATCTATCAACGTTCCTGCAGGAACTGAAAAAATAGAATTGAAAGGAATGACCATATTACCAGGATTGATAGAAGGCCATTCGCATTTGTTCCTGCATCCTTATAATGAAACAAGCTGGGACGACCAGGTGCTGAAAGAATCGCGCGCCGAACGTACTGCCCGTGCAGTGAATCATGCAAGGGCAACACTGCTTGCTGGCTTCACAACCGTTCGTGATCTTGGTACAGAAGGGGCGATGTACGACGATGCCGGATTGAAGAAGGCGATTGAAAAAGATGTGATCATTGGTCCGCGAATGATCATTGCCACACGCGCCATCGTTGCAAAAGGAACTTATGGACCAAAATCAGAATCACCTGACATTGACTTACCCCAGGGTGCAGCCGAAGTTGGCGGTACAGAAGAGTTGATCACAGAAGTAAGAACACAGATCGGTAAAGGCGCAGACCTCATAAAAATTTATGCTGATTACCGCTGGGGATTGAATAAAGAAGCAAGGCCCACTTTTACAACTGAGGCGCTTGCGGCTGCAGTAGCCATTGCAAGGAGCGGCGGTCGACCGGTTGTAGTGCATGCCTCCACACCGGAAGGAATGACGCGGTCTGTAATCGCCGGTGTTACAACTATTGAGCATGGGGATTATGGCACTGCGGAAGTATTTAAGCTGATGAAAGAAAAAGGTGTGGCGCTTTGTCCAACCCTTGCTGCCAGCGATGCGGTAGAACAATACAATGGCTGGCGAAAAGGAACAGATCCTGATCCCGAACGCATCGCCAAAAAGAAAAAGAGTTTTCAGCTTGCTTTGCAATCAGGCGTTATCATTTGCTTTGGAGGAGATGTAGGCGTATTTGCGCATGGCGACAATGCACGCGAAATGGAAATGATGGTAGAATACGGAATGAAACCCATTGATGTTTTGCGTTCTGCAACATCAGTGAATGCGGATGCGTTTGGATATGGCGATAAGATCGGAAGGATAAAGAAAGGGTTGCTGGCAGACCTTATCGTTGTAGAAGGGGATATAAATTCCAATATCAGCAACATCAGGAAAGTGAAGCTTGTGATGAAAGACGGAACAACTTATTAAGGAACAAGGTACAAGGGACAAGGCACAAGAGGGTTCATCCTTGTGCCTTGTCCCTTGTACCTTGTTCCTTGTGCCTTATCAATACTTGATTACACTCACCCCAAACACCTGCTCTCCTATTCTCAATCTGATAAAATAAGTTCCTCCTGACAAGCCATGCAGGTTCACCGGCAATTCAGCAAAGGTCTTATCCATGTATCCAAGCTGAGATGTGCGCACTGCTCTTCCATTCATGTCAAGCACAGTCAGCGTGCCGTATCCTTTCACCGGCTGATTCACCAGCAGCTTGATCATATTGTTTGCAGGGTTCGGATATGCCTGCAACGATTGCAATACATTCCCCGCATACTTCAGCACAATTGTTTTTGAATATGTAAAGCTGTTATCTGCATCAACTATTTTCAACCTGTAGTAGTTGACGGAATCAGGCTTTCTCTGATCGATAAAACTGTATGAATAGCGGTTGTTGCTGTTTACGGATTTCACACTGCCCAGCGGTGTAAAGTCAATTCCATTTACTGAATGTTCTACAATGTAGTGCGCAACCTTGCTTTCCTGCAGCACCGTCCAGCTCAGCAATGTTTTATTTTGCTGAAGCGGTTTAGCGGAAAACTCCAGCAGGCTTGCCGGCAGCGCAGTATTGATAACAATTACTGTTGCCGCCACATTGGTTTGAACAGGCTGGTTGAAATCGAAATAAATAGCAGCCGTATTTCTTATTGTATCACCTACCTGAAGATTGGCCTTTGGCCTGATGCGGAAGGCGATGTAACCATGGCTCGCAGGTTCATTCCTGTTACTGTCAGGCAAAAGAATGTTGCTGAAATACCATTCCAGCTTATTGCCGTCCTGAATGCTCAGATTGTAGTTATGGCTGGCCCCGATCATCTCAAATGTGTTCCAATCAAGCTTTACATCCAGCGTATCACGCACAAACACATTGAACGCTGTATCGTTGCCTGTGTTCTGGAACCTGATCAGGTAATCAAGGTATTCACGGCTCTGCAATTGAGTAGCAGTAAGTGAACGGCCATGCAATTCCTGTTTATCGTTCGGGTCATACGAACCAAGTACAAGCTGCGCAATTCTTCGCTTATTGTCAGCAGGCAAAGTATCTCCGGCTATAGGCTGTATTTCTGCATACAACCGAACGCTGTCGCCAAAATTTGCGGCAGGCGGTGTTCTTACCTTTAGTTCCAGCGTAAAGCTGCCTGAGCTGAAGAATTCTATTTGAGAAAAATTCCAGATGAGCGTATCGCCGCTTATCTGCGAAGGCGCAAGTGTGCTGCCTACGTAAGTGGTTTTGCTGTCTTTGATGATTTTTATAGATGCAGATGCAATATCCAGGTTGCCTTTGTTTTCATACTTAACTGAATACTTGGCGTTGAAACCAGGCCTTGCAGGCGTAAGTGGCAGCACATCTATTCTGAGGTCTTGTATATCTACCTTTCTTATCAAACGGAAATCAACAGTATCAATGTTGGAGAAAGTAGTGAAAACGCTGGTATCTGTTGCAGGCACTACATTAAAGTTGGCAGTATCTGAAGAAACCAATGATATCACATAGCTTCCTGTATCCACACTAATGCTGTATCCCGTGGCTTTCAGGTCTGCACCATAAGTAAGTCCACCTTTAGTAACCTTAATGAAGCCTGTAGTGCGTACCGGTTCATTCGCATCTTTAATGCCGTTGTTGTTCTTATCGTAATAAACTTTTCCTACAATAAAGTTGGTGGAGCCGATCTTGGAGATCAATGCATCTTTCTGTCCATGCCATCCGTGTATATCTCCGTTATTATTGGTTTGCGTATAGCCGGCAGCGATGATGTTATTATCTTCCAGTTCAGCAACACTTTCAAATACGTCGGTACCATTACCGCCCACCGTTTTTTGCCAGATCAGGTTGCCCGAAGTATCAACTTTCAATACCCACGCATCATATGTTGGATATGCTCCATGCTGGTTGGTCACATTTCCATTATTAGAAGTTGTCTGCGCTGCAACCAGCAGGCTTCCGTCTGAGCTAAAGTTCATTTTTTTGCCATAATCGATAAATATCCCGCCGAAGTACTTCGTCCATAATCTTTGTCCGTCTTTATCCAGCTTCGCTACAAGAACATCCAACGAACCATGAGAACCACGGTACGCTGTGTCTAACCCGCTTCCATCACCTGCAGTTCCGCTTACATACAGACTTGCATCCGCACCTTCACGAACTGATTGAAGCTGCTGAAAGTAATTACTGAACGTGAACTTAGTTTCCCAGAGCTTGTTGCCGGCAACATCAATTTTTAATACGATGCCGTCATGAGAATTCGGGTGCGGAGTACCAATAGCTTCTCTATATCCTGCTATAACATAATTGCCGTCGAGCGAGGTAATGATGTCATTTCCAAAATAAGGCTTAACACCGTCAGTATAACAATTTTGCCATACTACATTCCCGAGGTTGTCAAGCCGTACAATCAATATATTATCATTAGAAGAACCGGTAGAAGGATTTACCCAACCTGGCATGTTGGAAGAATTGGTATTGCCTGTAAATATGCAGCCTCCGTCGGGCAAAGGAATTACTGACCTTGCATATTCCTGGCTGTTGCCGGTGATCTTCTTCGTCCATAGAGTATCGCCATTCAGGTTGAATTTCACTACCCATGCCTCTGCAAACTGGCTGAAAATGCCGGCTGCAAAAAAGGTTTGATTACCTGCCGCCTTTACTGAGAACAATTCATCAGTAACGGGTGAACCTCCAAACATCCTGCGCCAGACAACGCGGCCGTCTTTATCGAACCTTGAAATAAATGATTGCTGGGAACCGGTTCCCGGGAGGTCGGCGTTGGTTGACGTAGTAGCGCCCACTACAATAAAACCACTGTCCGGCAAAGCCAAAACATCATTCGCCCAATCCTGTCCTGATCCGCCATAAACCCGTGACCATTTTACTCCGGCCGGAGGTTTCAAGGTGGTGGTAACAGTATCTACCGCTGTAAAATATCCACGTACCGTCTGGTTTATTCTTTGATTGATCTGCAACACTGTTGTGTCAATAGTATTAAACAACAATCGCACATCATGCCTTATAAGATCACCTATCATTACTGATGGTGTATCGTTAATACGCAGCATAAACCTGATAGTATCGGTATTATTGTAAGCAAGATCTTTGAAATTCCATGTCAGTGTATCTCCGTCGATGATCGTTGGAGACGGAATGGCCGACACAAATGAAGTCTTTGCACTCCTGATAACCCGCACACTGCCTTTTGTTGAATCCAGCAGGCTTTGAAAATTATAGCGCAGGGTGTATTGCACCGGGCGGGTAAGCCTTGCACTATCTGTTACAGATATCTGTAAGCTTTGATTAGTGATTGCACTGTTCTGCCCTGCTATAATACCTGTATTGAATGCAATGTTATCTGAAGGATCAGTATCAGTTCCATAAGGCGCGGCAACCACACCGGCTATTAAACTGTCTCCTAATTGCACCGCGGGAAAAGTTGCTGTTTTTAAAATAACATCTATCGAATCTTTCCTGAAGCCTGCAAAAGATGCGAACTCCCAACTGATGGTATCACCAGCAATTGAACTTACAGGAATGGTGGAAGAATGATAAGCAGCTTTTCCTCGTGCTGAAAGTTTTATGACTGCATTGTCTTTGGTTGCGCCGCCAAGATTTTTTATCCTGATGCGGTACTTTACTCCATTATCGATATAAATATTTGTAAGCCTGGTAATGGAAACGTCCAAATCCTTAATGAGGGCGGTGGGCACAACCCGGTATGCAAATGAATCTGTTTGACCATAACCTGTAAAATTCGTTACCCGTGATTTAGGATAAGCACGGAACTGGGTGGTATCAAGGCCGGCGTTGATAAGCTTTGTGGAATAACTTCCTGTATCTACGGAAATAAGAAACTTGCCTCCATTCAGCAAATTGGTTACCTGGAAGCTGCCTTTATTGCTTCTTACACTACCCTGGGTGAAGAAAGCCTCACCCGCATCTTTAATGTTGTTGTTATTATTATCGTAGAAAGCAATGCCACGAATGGAATTGAGATTGCGCATTTCCAGGATAAATCCACGGCTCTCCCCTACTGATGGAGTAATGATAGATGGCAGAAAATCGCCATTATTGGAATTATACCAACATAAGCCTGCCAATATAATATTGCCATTTGATGCTTCAAGAATATCATTGCCCATTTCGATGGAATTACTTCCAATACTTCTGGACCATTTGATATTTCCTGCCTGGTCCATGCGGAACACCAGGGCTTCTTCATAATCGTGGCCATCGGGAAAAGGAAATTCAGGCAGCGGTTTTGTGATGTAACCGGCAACGAGTATATCATTATTGGCAGCGATCGCTATGCCTCTAATCTCATCGTACCAGTCAGATCCAATTACTTTCTGCCATAGTAAATTACCAGCGAGATCTGTTTTCAGCACAAAGCCATTGTCTGTATTGTTCGTGCCGGGAAGATCGCCGTCCATTGAAGTGGTAATGCCTCCAACAACATAACCGTCGGCTGTCGACTTAATGCTTAAAGGGCGGTCATTGCCGCTTCCTCCAATACTTTTTCCGAATAGAAAATTGTAAGCATTGTCCAGTTTCACGATCCATGCATCGCTGCTGCCATGGTTTCCTGAAACAAGTCCGTCGTTTGAGTAGGTGGTAGTTGTAAACACAATTCCCCCATCCGGAGCTAATTGCATAGCAATTGAGTTGCCTTCGCTTGCCGTACCACCATAAATACGCTGGGTAACAATAGAACCGTTCAAAGCGCTCAGCTCCAGCAGCCAGATATCCGGGTCGGTAGTGGTCTTGTTCAATACATCTCCGTCGTTAGAATTTGCAACACCCAGCACCAGAAAATTGCCATTGGGAAGAATGCGTATGGCTTTTCCGATGTCGTACTTGTTACCGCCCCAATAGGCTTCCCACAACTGGTTGCCAGCCTTATCAAAACGGGCTATCCAAACATCGTCTGAACCCTGGTGCACCCATTTGGCGCCGCCGGTAATAATGTATCCGCTATCCGCAGTTTGTGCTGCGTCAAAGATCTGGCGGTAAGAAAGTTGTTTGTACCATTGCTGGTTCAAAGCGCTGTCGTACTTTATAAATTTACTATAAGGCTCTCCGTATGAGAGACTTGTAGCAAAATACCCCTTATCAAGAGTAGGGAGAATGTGGTCGAATGTATTCTCTACTGTGCTTCCAAACTGGCGCCCCCTGATTATACCATTCTGGGCAAATATGGAGGTTACACACAAACAGATGCTTAACAGCAACACGAGCCTGTTCCATTTACTTTTCATAAACGCTACTAAAAGAATATGTAGAAATAATTGTTTAGGGGCTTAGATAGGAAGCTGGATCGGAAATAAGCGGGCGCAAT
>JBAVMD010000741.1:0-1958 GCA_049689695.1 Chitinophagaceae bacterium
CACCAGGCCTTTCAGGGATTTTATACTTTCTGGCTGATTACCCGTTGCTTCATAATTATCGGCAAGCAACTGGTAAATTTCTGGCAGCTTTGTTGCGAGCCCTGACTGGTATGCGATAGGAATTCCTTCTTTACAGAGCTCTATGCTTTTTGCGTAGTTCTTTTCAAATGCATGAAAAGAGGCCAGTTCAACAAGATCATACAAAATGTAATAGGGGTCGCCTATCTGTTTTCTTATCTGCAGTGCTTCACTTAAAGATGACCTGGCAATTGCAATTTTTTGGGTACGCATAAGCATTTGCGCACGAAAACTGAGCGAGTTGGCAAGAAAGGTAAGCGTCTCTGTTTCCCTGCCATACTTAATTGCTCTTTCAATATAATGTTCCGCGGAGTCCTGGTTGCCCGTACGATAAAACGCCAGGGCTGTATTGGAATAAAGGCAATTGTACTTTTTAAGCGCGATGGTATCGCTGTAATTTAAGAGCAAGGCCCTTCTTAACCAGCCGAGCGCATCCCCGTTCTTTCCTAATTCAAGATAACCCCATCCCATGCTATTCATGGTCATAACAAGACAAAGCGTATCATTGAATTGATCGCACTCCTGCAATCTCGAAAGATTTGCATCTATCATATCGAATCTTCTGAAACCGCGGTCAAGCACTCGCCCTTTTAATGCGAGCAGCCTGGTGATGATACTCCTGTCGCCTTTTGCTTCATATTTTTTCAGCAATGCGTTTACAATTATAAGCGCCGTATCGATCTTTTGGTCCTTGGCCATCAGGAAAACCTGCTCGGCCTTTGCCATGTCTTTATAGTATTCATTACCGAGTGCATTGGAAAGATTTAAAGCCAACGAAACATAATACCGGTGTGTTTCGGTATTCATTGATTGCTTTTCTTCACAAAGCCTGAATATGTATTTTATTTTTTCTTCGTCCGACGAGGAGTTTTCGATCTTCTTCTTCAGCGATTCAATAACAGATGTTTGCGCATATACCGCGTGGCCCATTACAAGCAGAAAAAATATGAGCAGCCTTTGGAGTGGCATACGATAATTCAGTAGGAATGAAAATAGCTATTATTCGCTAATCACACCCGCTAATTTTTTTATCCATATGGATTATTGCGGGGGGCATGGAACAATCTCATATTCGCATTGCATCCCGCCTTAATTCCATGAAATGCTTCCAGGCCATGATCAACCACACTTGCCGTAAAAACAAACTGTTTATCTACAAAAATTATGTTATGAAACTCTTTCAAAAATGTGTGATCGCATTTCTCTGCGTGCTGGTAACCAGCATCAGCCTCAGGGCGCAGGTAACGGATTTTAAGCTGTCTGATTATAAATACCGCACCCCGCTTTATCAATCTTTACAACTGGATCTCGACCTGCAGCAAAGCGGTACCAAGGGAGAGGAAAATAGTGGATTACAGGCTAGCCTGGATGGGTTCATCTCTTATCTTAAAGTGTACGCTACTGATAAACGCCAGCATATCAGTCTTGCCTCTGCATTCATGCAACCGCGCATCGGCAATTCCAAACAGGGCGACATAAAAAACGTAAATAACGGAATGAGTGGCGGCCTGCGTTATTCAAGCCAGGACAGGATCTATAAAGAAAAATATTTTATCGAGCTGGGAGGAGCTGCGGGCGCAAACACATCCAGCCGCAAAGTTGGCCAAAAAGGTCAGGCGACTACAAATGGTGACCGCCATGCCTACCTGGAGCTGAACGGAGGCATCGGCAGGGGCAGGCTTGAATATGTGCACGATGCACAGGCTGCGCTGTTGATACTTGAAGACCTGTATGCATCCGGCATTATTAAAGCAAGAGTAGACGCAGAAACCGCCAACAGGTTTGCGCAGCTTATTACCAATATTAAAAAGCAGCGGGTGCTTGATTCAAGAAGAAGAACGATCTATAAGCTTACGCAGGTAGATTCGTTCCTAAGAGTA